>JABWCG010000004.1 GCA_013359225.1 Candidatus Buchananbacteria bacterium
GCGAGCGGGCAAGGCGTGGAGGGGTTCAAGGGGAGGAAACGCCTTGCCCGCGAGCCAAAAACAAAGGCCCGCCGCCCGCGCGTCAGCGCGGAGCCGAGCAGAACATTTTGCTTTTCCTTAATTGAAAAATTTTTTGCGAGTGCCCTCTAAAAAATGTAAAGCAAAATGTTCTGCGAGGCAGGCCGCCGCTTTGCGGCGGCTGGCGGCGGGGCGATTCGGTCTGGTTTTTGTCAAAGATTTTTGCTAAAGTGAGTTCGAGCTTGGTTGTATAAATACACCACTCTTAAAATATAGGGTTGTAAAAATATGAGCTTGATTAAAATTTTTATAACGGCAATTGTTGTTAATTTAGTTTTCGTCGGTGGACTTTTATTCGCCGTTCATGACATTAGCCAAGCTTCAACATCAACCAATAAGATAACACCAAAAAAAGTATACTTTTCAGAAACCGAATGCGTTCAGGCAACGAATAAGTCTTGTCAATTTCGAACGTGCGATTATGTACCCGATAGCAAAACGTTTGAAGAAGTCTGCGGCGCCGACTTCAAAAAAGGCTGGGTGCCAATCCAATAGTAATCAAAAACAACCTGCCAGTTACGGTTGTTTTTTTGCGCCTAAAAAGCTAAGATACAGGTACTATGATTGAGTCTGAACAAAATCGAATTATCGACCCGGCCGAGCAGCAGCCCGATGCGGCATTTGATGTCAGTTTGCGCCCTAAAAATTTAAGTGAATTTATCGGGCAGCAAAAAATAAAAGACAACTTACAGATTTTTATGGACGCTGCCAAAGGCCGGCGCGAACCCATTGAACACGTCTTGCTCTACGGCCCACCGGGATTGGGAAAAACCACCCTCGCCCATATCATCGCCAATGAAATGGGGGTTAATATTCGTGTTACTTCCGGACCTGCCCTGGAACGCAGCGGCGACCTAGCAGCCATTTTAACCAATCTTGAGAATGGTGATATTTTATTTATTGACGAAATTCATCGCATGAATAAAATTATTGAAGAAATTTTATACCCGGCGATGGAAGACTTTGCACTCGACATTGTCATTGGCAAAGGGCCGTCGGCCCGAACCTTACGGCTTGACCTACCCCGCTTTTCCATCATCGGTGCTACCACTAAGATCAGCCTATTATCCAGTCCCCTACGTGACCGTTTCGGCAACATCTACCACCTCAACTTCTACGAAGATGAAGAGATTACTCAAATCGTCGGTCGTAGTTCAAGCATTCTTGACGTCAAATTAGACCAGCCCGCCGCTCGCGAAATCGCTTCCCGGGCGCGCAAGACTCCCCGGATTGCCAACCGACTACTAAAGCGCATCCGCGATTTTGCCCAAGTAAAACATAACGGCCTTATTAATCAAGATATTACCAAACAGGCGCTAACAATGCTTGATATTGATGAGTTCGGCCTGGATGAAGTTGACCGAAAAATTTTAGAGGTTATTATTACCAAATTTGATGGCGGCCCCGTCGGGCTTAATACCATTGCGGCGGCAACTGGCGAAGAAATGAGTACGATTGAAGATGTCTATGAGCCATTTTTGATTCAAACCGGGTTTCTGAAACGCACACCCAAGGGCCGAATGGCAACCGAACTCGCCTATCGCCACCTTGGACTTGACGATACTAAAAACCGACACAAGCTGCTATAATTAAATTATGGAGATTTCACTTTCACTATTCTATTTCATCTACCTAATCTTTGTTGTCATCTTTTTATTTTTCACATTTGCTAACGTTTATCACCTCCTGCGCTTTGGTTTTCTCAGCGTTAGTAATCTGGTACTGGTGGCATTTTATATTCTAGGATCAGTTGCAATTCTCGCCATCTCATGGGGCTATATCGGTCAAATTGACTGGACTCAAATGATTCCCATTATGACTCAGGTACAAGTATCATTATGATCAAATTTTTTATTCCTCACCGCAAAGACGGCGAAAAAATTATTTTTTTCCTGCGACGCCACCCATTTACGATTGCCATTAAAATCGTCTTTTGGGCGATTGTCGCTATAATGCCATTAGCATTTCATCTTATCCTGGAAGACACCGTATCGTCGTTATTAACCAACCAGTATATCGCGCCGATTATTATTTTGTTCTTGAGCCTCTACTACCTCTACGTCTGGCTATTCATGTTCCATAGTTTTGTCGACTACTACCTGGATGTTTGGATTGTTACTAATCACCGAGTTATTAATATTGAACAAAAAGGATTATTTTCTCGGACTGTCTCCGAACAAAAAATGTACCGCATCCAGGACGTGACTTCGGAACTTAAAGGATTGTTTGGAACATTCCTGGATTTTGGAACGGTCTATATTCAAACCGCCGGTGAACAAGCCAGGTTTATCTTTAAACAAATTCCCCAACCACAAGAAGTGGCCCGAAAAATTAACCAGCTAGTTGAAGAAAACAAAAAATATCACGAGCTAGAGATACAAAAAAACGGCCGTGAGGCCGACTAACCAACGCTTAATAAAAATATGGCAAACATCGTGCCATATTTTTGTTTTTGTTTTGGTTGTACGCTCGAAAAGAACAAATATATGATCGCCAATGATTTAAAGTATCGCCGGACCGGCGAACACGACTGGCGTTATTTGTATTAAAATCGAAAATAACCCTGGCTAAGCTTTTCACTTACAAGCTGCCCCGGCAAATACGCTGCTGACTGTTCAATCAAAGGAGCCGCCTCAACAGTTGACTGGTTACTCAGCAAATTAGTCGACAAACGCAGCAGCAAACCAACTGCTATAACAATAAAAAAAGCACTGATTAAACTCACCAGGAGCTGGCGCGAAATCAGGCTTTGAGGCAGGGCTTTATTATACTGCACCATCCCAAACAGAGACAGCACATCATGACCGGATTGAATTTTTGACATACAATTTGCTTTTTATTTTTGTTTTTTGGCTTGAACCGGAAAATGCGGTTCAAAAAAGAGAGTCTGTCTTGAGCTCTCTAAAATCAGTATAGCACATCTAAAAAATTTTGTCAATAAAAACCCATAAAACTTTGTATATTTACCAAAATTAAGATATTATCTTAATATGAGCGAAGTCCAAAAAATTGCCCATAACACGATTATTCAACTAATCGGCAAGGCGCTAACAATCGGTTTAGCGCTGATTATTTTTGGTTTCATCGCCCGCTATTTAGGGCAAGGCGGTTTTGGTCACTACTCAACCATCTACGCCTATATGGCAATCTTCGGTATCCTGGTGGACCTCGGGCTGCAGATGACTACTACTAAAATGATTTCCGATCCGGCCGAAAATGAAAATACAATCATTAATAACGCGCTGGCAATCCGATTTATCAGCTCGTTTCTGTTTTTAACGCTCGCGGCGTTTATTGCCGTGCTCATGCCGTATGGAACGATTGTTAAACTGGGCATCATTATTGCCGTTGCCGGTTTTACTGCTTCGGCCCTCACCACGGTTTTAACAAGTCACTTCCAAAAAAACCTTACCACCCATCAAATGGTTATTGCCGAACTAGCCGGTAAAACCGCTACGCTGACGTTAGTCATAATGGCAATCAAACTCAATGTTGGGTTACTGGGCGTAGTCAGCGCCACCATGCTTGACAGTGTCATCGTCTGTGCTGCTGCCTGGGGCTTTGCCAACAAAACACTCCGGCTTCGTTTAGCCTTTGACCCTGAAGTCTGGCAAAAAATTTTTTCAGCCACTTGGCCAATTGGCATAACTATTGCGTTAAACCTGATCTATTTCAAGGGAGACATTTTTATTATGTCGCTGATTAAAACCCCAAACGATGTCGGGCTGTATGCTGCTCCCTACCGGGTGCTGGAAGTATTAATCAACTTTGTGTATCTAATTCTCGGCCTACTTTTGCCGCTTTTAGCGGCCGCTTGGGCAGTCAAAGACCTAGCTAAATTAAAACGGGTAATCCAGGGCGGATTTGACTTTCTAATCAGCATTAGTGTTCCCATGATCGTTGGCGGCTATTTTGCCGGCGAAAGCTTAATGACCCTTGTCGCTGGTAAAGATTTTATTATTTCCGGACAAATCATCAAAATTTTACTGATCGCCACCGGACTGATTTTTATGGCGGGATTGTTTGGCTACGCTATCGTCGCTATTGGCGAACAAAAAAAGATGATCAAGTTCTATGCCGGCAACGCCATCTTTGCTATCGTCGGCTATATTTATTTTATCAATCGTTATTCCTATTGGGGTGCGGCCTGGATGACTGTGGCCACCGAACTGATTATGTTGCTCTCAACAATATATATCCTTAAAAAACAAATCAGTTTCTTACCACGGATTACTATTATTTATAAAGCGCTGGGGGCTAGTGTTGTTATGGCTTTATTCTTGGCGTACATACCATTAGCTAATTTCGTACTTTTAGTTCTGGCAGGCGCAACCATCTATGTAATTTGTCTATACATCTTTGGTGGATTTGATAAAAAAATAATTCAAGAAATTATCAGCGTTAAAAAACATGAAGGCATTAGTCATTAATGACAAAATTTACGGCCGTTTTACTATCACTGAACCGGTGCTAATTGAGCTCATCACTTCCCCTTCCCTCCAACGTCTTAAAAAGATTGAGCAGCACGGAACCTGGCAGTTCCATAAAACGTATCGACACCAATTTAACCGTTATGAACATTCAGTTGGCGTCATGCTGCTATTACGGCACTTTCAGACCTCGCTTGATGAACAAGTCCACGGCTTACTGCACGACATTTCACATACCGCTTTTTCCCATGTTTCTGATTTTCTATTTGGGTCCGATTCGATGAAGCACGACTACCAAGATAACCGAATCGCCAAGGCTTATGAACTACAAGGCATTAATAAGATTCTAAAAAAACACGGAATTGATTCACAATATATTTTAAATGAAAAAAATTTTCCGCTGGCCGAAAACTTGCTGCCCGACCTTTGTGCTGACCGGATTGATTATACCCTACGCGATCCCTGGGGCCGTGATCTAACCGCTGTTGATCCAAAACTGATTTTCAAAAATTTGCGCGTCGTTAACCAAAAATTTGCCTTTACTTCAAAAACCTGGGCAAAAAAATTCGCCAAACTCAACTTTTTACTCAACCAAAATGTTTGGTGCCACCCAATGCAAGTATCAATCTATGTTTTGTCAGCCAACATGCTACGTGAGGCGCTAAACCAAAAAATTATCACCAAAAAAGATCTTTATTTGACCGACAAACAAGTAACTACCAAACTCAGACGAGCTAAAAATCCAATGGTTACCTCCTACCTAAAACAGATCCAGGCCCTAAAAGTAAAGGAAGTTAGCCGACATCACGCCGATTTTGTTCGTTCATCAAAACCCCGGATTGTTAACCCCTTTTTCATTAATGGCCAAAAGCTAACCCGGCTCATGGATGTTGACGCTCAATACAAGAAACAGACCGCTACTTGGGTCAAAAAAGTCAAAAGAGGCTTTAATATAAAAATTATTAATTCGTAATTATGTTTTGGTTTGATTTTGCCTGGGACATCCAACATGTTTTAAACCAGTGGTGGTGGCAGATTAATTTTTTGCTATTAATCGTTTTTGTTCTACTAATCCGGCTCACCTGGAAAAAACCAATTAACGGTCTAGCATTAACCATTGTACTCTTACCCACCTACCTAATACGGTCGCAGATTTGGTTTTTACCTTTTACTTACTTAGAAATTTGTATCTGGGCAGTGTTTCTGACTTGGTTCATTAAAAATCTGACCACTAAAAACAGCCTACAATATTTCAGTAATCCGTATCGGGCGCCAATCATCCTAATCATAATCGCGGCCACTATTTCACTATTTATCTCGCCAGAAGTTCGGCAAGCGGCCGGCCTATGGAAAGCGTACTTCATTGAACCAATCATGCTGTTTACCGTTGCGGCAAACACTATTAAAAATAAATCTGACAAAGAAACTATACTTTGGGCCCTGGGATTATCCACTCTCACCATCTCTTTGTTGGCAATCTACCAAAAATTCAGCGCCTTTGGCATTTTCCAACCAGCCTGGGTTGCAAGCGACCATCGCCGGGTTACCTCAATCTTTAGTTCGCCAAACGCCGTTGGACTGTATCTCGGGCCAATTATTATACTGTACAGCACTTGGATTATTAATGATTTTAAAAAAATTAAAGCCACTGTTTTAAAATTTATCATCATGTTGCCCGCTTTATTGGCCGTATGGTTTACCGTATCACAAGGTACTTGGCTTGGCTTGGCGGCCGCAACAGTTTTTTTGGCATTTTTTGGTTGGGATAAAAAGAAGACGATTTTGTTAGTTATCGCTGGCGGGCTTATTCTCTTTGCTACGCCCGTAATTCGCGAAAAGGCTTGGCCGATCCTAACTTTTGCCGACGCTTCGGGACAAAACCGTTTAATTCTAATTAGTATGAGCGCTGATTACCTTGGCACCAGCGCCAAAAATTTTCTGCTCGGCGCAGGTATCCTGGGATTTGCCGACATCCAAAATCAATTACGAGATCCGCTAAAACTTGAAGCGCTTCTCTACCCTCACAACATTGTTTTAAACTTTTGGCTGGAAATTGGCCTACTGGGGTTAATTGGCTTTGGCTGGATTATTGCGAAATTCTACTACAAAGGCTTAAAACAACTGCAAGCCAGCCCGGACTGGATTACCCTTGGCGTTTTAGCCGCCATGATCACTGTTCTAATCCACGGACTAATTGACGTTCCCTATTTTAAAAATGATCTGGCGGTTTTGTTTTGGTTAATTGTGGCACTGCTTTAAAAAAGACAAAACAAAAACCCGGTCGCCTAACACGACCGGGTTTTTTACATTCTTATCGTCGGAAGAAACTGTCGACAATTTCTTTGGCTCGATCTTTGCCGCCGAGACCAAAGGCAATGCCTCCGGCCAAAGCAATCATGAAGACCAAGCCGGTAAACAATATCTGAATTAGTTCTGTAGCAACGCGCAATTGAATCAGCGCGGCCATTGAGGTAAACACCAAAATAGCCCACTGGGCAATGTTAGCCAACACCTGTGCTTCTTCGATTTTAGCCGCCGTCGCCGTTTCACGAACCAGCGTGTGAACAAAATTTCCAACAATAATACCAACAATTAGTATGACAATGGAAATAATCACATGTGGAATGTACAGCACGACTGACTGCAAAAACTGAGAAATTTGATTCAATCCCAGGATATCGGCCGCGGCCACCAAAGCAATTGCATACAGAAACCACGTCACCAATAGACCAAGCGCTTCACTGACTGCCAGCTTAAAGCCGATCTTTTCCAAGATTTTTTTCAAGCCGGTGGTCTCCATGGCCCGATCAACATAAATTTTTTTCAAGCCGGTTGCAACTAATTTGCCAAGCGATGAAGCGGCAAACAAAATAACAATAAAAACAATCGCCGCACCAATAATGCTTGGAATTAAATTAACAAACTTGAACCAAATTTCGACAAAGGAAGCAGTCAACACTTCTCCCCAGTCGGTTAATGATGACATAGGATATTCTCCTGTTTTTGCCTGATGGCAAAGCGTTAAATCTTTTAAGCACGCTCCTAGATTACTGAGCGCCGGTGGCCACAATCAACTGAGTAATGACGAAGCTGGCGATGGCGTACGAAACGAAGATGATAACCAAACCGATAATACCGGCGGTAATAATCTTTTTAGCCTGACCAACTTTTTCTTCGTTACCGGCTGAAGTCAACCAGACGAAACCTCCATACAGAATAATAACGATTGCAATAATACCTAAGAATCCGAGCAAGACGTTGATGATAGCCATGATACCTTCGCGCAAGTCTTTTGTTCCAAGACCGGTGTAGGTGCCGTATTCCAAGCCGACATTTAATGCCAATGCTGGAGTAACTGTCAAAGCAAACATCAAAACTGTCAAAGCAATTAATAAAACTTTTTTCATATTCTCACCCCCTTTCATGACTAATTTATTTAAAAATACCTTAGATATACTATACCATAAAACAACCTTAGACACCAAATTATTTACAAATGTCAACACTAAATGCTAAAATTAAACCACGAAAAACACTATTAATAAAGATAAACGAAACCAAAAACAAACATGCGACATCATTATCCAACAACTATTCTAAAATTAAGCCTGGCCACCGTGGCTTTTTTCATCTTGGGCGGGGTTACAGCCCAAGCCAGGACGTTTGATCCAAGCAACATTATCACCGACGATGATTTGATTAACAAAAGTGCGCTGTCAAAAACTGCCATACAAAAATTTTTGGAGCGCGAAAATAGCGTTTTATCGCGCTACAGCCAAATTGTTAACGGTCAAACGCTTAAAGCGTCAGAAATCATCTGGCAAATCAGTCAAAATCACACTATCAATCCAAAATTCCTTTTGACGACACTTGAAAAGGAACAAGCATTAGTCAGTAAAACACAGGCCACGGAAAAAGCGCTGGACTGGGCAACCGGTTACAGCTGCTACGGCGGCGGGTGCAATGAAAAGCACCGGGGGTTTTACAACCAAGTTGATGCCGCGGCTGAAACTCAACAAATCTACTGGCAGAAAGCGGGGCAGTTTAATTTTAAAGTCGGACAAACCACTAAAAGTTTTGACGGCTACCCCGTTACGCCGGCCAATCAGGCAACGGCTAATTTGTATATCTACACTCCGTATGTCGGCTATTCGCCGGAACTGGGTGTCACGGCGCCGTATGGTGGCAACCGGCTCTTCTGGCGAATTTGGAACCGTTACTTTACCGACCAAAAATTCTTAGACGGTCAAATTTTAACTGACGGTTCATCATATTGGTTAATTGAAAAAAATCAAAAACGAAAGTTTGCTTCAAAAGAAATTTTCTTCCAAGACCACACCAGTGACCAGGCAATCCGAGTTGGCTCGACGGATCTTGCGGCTTATCCTGATGGCCCGGCCGTTAGTTTTGCCAACAACACACTGGTAAAGTCAGATGCTTCGGGGCAAATTTATCTGCTGTCTGATGGCACTAAGCGGGCCATCGTCGACAATGCCGCCCTGGCTTTACTAAACGACTTTCGCATTGCTATAAGTGAAAATGAAATTCCAACCGTTTCTGAGCGGCAGCTTGATAACTACCCACTAGGAAGTTTAATTTTTAGCACTTCGGTGTACCCACAGGGTAAATTGTTCAAGGACGAAACCGGAACAATTTGGCAGGTAAAAGATGGTTTAAAACACTTTGTTGACACACCGGTCTGGCAAAATCGTTTTGATTCCGAAGCCCCAGAAGACACTACTGCTTCAACGCTAGAAAAATACCCGACTGGCGCACCAGTCAAACTTAAAGACGGCACGTTTACCCTCAGTACTAATACCGGCATCTACTACCTGATTTCAGACGGCGCGCGCATGAAAATTGAAGACTTAACAATTTTTGATCGTATTTTTGGGCCCGAAAAAAAGAACAGCGCCCTGCGCGTTTCAACCGAGCTACTTGAAGCTCACGACGCCGGTGAAGTAATCGACTATGTTGATGACACCGTTAAAGACACTGATGTACCAAACTCTGGGCCCACGCCCCCAGCCCCTGCCGGCGCTTATGCCGGAACGTTTGCCACCATGCTGCCCGAAGGGTTAATTATGATGACCGGACAAAAACAAACAGTTACGGTTACCTTCAAAAATACCGGTTCAACCCCCTGGCAACAAGGCAATGTGTGGCTTCAGGTTACTGATAAGGATAAAACCAGCTCAACGTTTGGTGTTGTCAACAAAATTGACTTTGCCGAAAACTCTGTTTCAACTAGTCAGCTAGCAACATTTACGTTTGAATTAGCTGCCCCGACTGAACAAAGCGGATTATTAAGCCAGGAATTTGGTATCTACTACAGCAAAAATGGCGTGCCAACCAAAATTGCTTCTATTGGCAAATTCGTGATTGTAAAGCCGGGTGCGGCGGCGCAAATTGTTGAACATAACATCCCAGTTGCTGTCCGTAATACTTGGCGGCCGATTCAAATTACCATGAAAATCCAAAACAACAGCACCGACATCACTTGGTTAGCTAGAAAAACAGCTCTTGAAATTACCAACGACGACGGTTCAACTAGTTATTTTCATGACCCTAATGACTGGATCAACAAAACTACCGCGGCAGCGGCCGTCAATAAAACATATATCAAACCTGGTGAAATCGGGGAATTTAAATTCACCCTTGACCCGCGCGGTATTAAGCGCGGAAACTATATCCTGAAATTCGGGCTCAAATTACTTGATCAAAATGGCAAAGAAATTTTCTTAAATGGCGAGCAAAACTGGAGACGAGAAATTAGAGTTGATTAAGCGTAGCTAAAATAAAAAATCGGCTTATCATGATGAGTCGATTTTTTTAATTATATCAAACAAATTTTAAAAACGGTTTTTTCTTTCTAGCAATAACACACAAATCCTCCTTGATTCGATTATGCGTAAACGGTTCAACTGACAAGGGATCATCAACTGCCAGTTGCCGAATGGCAACAAATTGTTTTGCTCTTTTAAGTTGGTACAAAAGACCTTCAAGATCATAACACCACTTATGTGCCTCATGGGGCAAGCTGTGTGCAAAAATGGAAAAATAAAAGCTGGCCGGAGCATCTTTAGGAATGCGATGATGCGCCCACCATGAAAAACCTTTGAGTTCAGAGTAGCTGTTAGCTAAATACTTTTGAATATGCACTCTTAAATCAGGAACGGTGATTAAAATATAGCCGCCAGGATTTAATAGCTTGGCACAATTTTCCAAGCAACGCTGACCTTCTTCCATGGATAAGTGTTCAAACACGTGCTGCAGACGAATAAAATCAAACGTCCCAAGAGCTGCAACAGTTTCATCAGACAAGTGAGCGATATCGGCCTGGGTGTAACGGTCTTTGAACTCCTCGGGAACCTCATGGATAGAAAATAAATCCAAATAATGAAATCCATCCTCAAAGCGATCACCACAACCAACATCAAGCCAGCGAATCTTTTTTGACACTAGTAATTGTTCTTTCAAATTCACGTTTTTATTCTCCTAAATAAGTAAATCGCGGCACCGTCGCATGGTTAATTTCTATTTGCCCTAAAAACATCTTAGCCGGCCGAACCCAAAGCCGTGACGTTTCATTGTTATATAACGCTTCATACACCACTAAATCTTCCAAGGTCTCGCTGTGCTTGGCCAAACCAATCACCCGGTACTCTTTTCCGGTGTTATGTTTTTTACGAGGTAAGAACGAAAACGCTGTAAACAGCAATAAATCGGTATAGAAAGGCCACTACTTCCAAATTATTGGAATGTGGTCTTTTTTTGATACTATAAGTTTATTTCAATGATGCTATATCAGTAAAACTACCTCTACAATATTTCTCGTCTTTTCATTTCCCCAAAATTGATTTTCCTCAACTTTGTAATATAAGACCACCATTAATTTACTTAGCAAGCAGTAAACTCTTGGTAACACAGTAACATTGTCTCAAAGTGTGACAAATCAATGTTTCCGTAAATAGTAAAATGTGACTAGTGAGACAGGACTACTGGACGATTTTCACTTTTGCATGTAAACGATATAATAAAAATGTAAATTTAAGGATTTATTAAATGACCGTTACTAGAGGATGGAAGCCATATATTGATTTTAATATATGTTTCTGTCTATTTTTTACTTAAAATATTCAGAATATAGCTACTATAGTAAATTGTACATAAAATTAATGTTGATGTAACTCTATTGTAACCGATATGACTTATGCTGATAGCATACTTATGCCTCCATTATAGTAATTATCGAACGATTGTTCACTCTACTCTTCATTACAACTTATTTATTGTATTGGGAAATATTTGGGAAATATGAAACCTTTGGAACACTTTTACAGTCTAATATTTCAGAGGACAATTTAAAGTCCTCCGATAAACATAAGAAAAGTAAAGGGAGGTGGGTGCCATGCTACATATTAGGTCGCCGGACAAACTCATAGAACATGCTGGACAAAGAAAATAGGCTCTCGCATATCATAAAAATCTCAACACCTCGAAAGTCGGCGATTTAAGGATATTTAAGAGCCTATAGCCCTATTATACATCAGCATTTTTGCTGAATGCAACAAAGTTTTATAAGTGTTATAAAGCGATTTGGCTACAAATGAAAGGAGTTGTTTTTCAATGAAAAGAAAAGGACTTTCGATTTTATTGACATTTGCATTGGTATTCTTTATGTTTGGTAGTACTGTTAATGCAGATAATGTAAAAAAGCCGTTACCTGATTTCACAAAAGCAAGTACTGTGGAAAAGAAATCTGTATCTACCACTGGAGAAAATGAAAAAAGCATAGAGCTTAAACTTGAAGGTCCAGTTAAATCAATGGCATGGGAAACCCAAAAAATCTATCCTGATTTGCAAAAGCATTTAGACAGCCTTAAACCTGATGAGACCATAAAAGTTGACGTGTGCTTGGATTATAATTCGGACGTAACAGTAGATACATTTGTAAACAAGATTGTGTCCCAAGAAAAAGGTACATTTGGTAATACTAAAATTGAAAAACGCACGGCATTCCATTTCCTTACGGATGTCAATAAACAACAAATTGATGCCCTGTCTAAAATGAAAGAAGTAAAATATATCAAGCTACCAGCAGTAAAGCAACAAATTAGCACTCCTAAAAAGACGAATGGATTATTAAGCGACAGTGGAATCATCCCAATGATTAATGCATCAACTGAGATGACCGGAGCCAAAAAAGCACGCCAGGATTATGGCGTCACAGGGAATCGTGATGGAAATGAAACAAGTTACAGCAGCAATGATGTAGTAGTAGCCATCATTGATACTGGGATTGACAATACCCACGTTGATTTAGACGGCGGAAAAGTTATCGGCTGGAGAGACTTTGTAAATAATAATGCAACCCCCTATGACGATAATGGACATGGTACGATGGTATCAAGCATCGTGGCGGGAACGGGCGAAGGAGATCCGGGCATTGAAGTCGGTTTTGCACCTGGTGCAGCATTGGTTGGAATAAAAGTTGCTGATAGCACGGGAGGTTGGACAATTGATGATCTGGTTGACGGTATTGATTGGGCTGTCGCAAACAGAACTACTTTAGGGATAAGAGTCATTAATATAAGCTTGGGTGCATACGGCAACAGCTCTAGTGAAATTGACGCCGTCAATACTGCAATTACGAATGCAAATAATGTAGGAATTGCAGTAGTAGTAGCAGCGGGAAATGATGGCCCAGAGTATGATAATATGAGCCAATTGGTTTCATGTGATGATCCAATAGTAGTTGGTAGTATGGCTGACCCATATGAGGGTGGCTGGTATCCTAGTCTTTTCTCTTCACGTGGGACAGGCACCACAGGTCCTCTCATTATGGCTCCTGGAGAAAATATAAGGGCAGCTGAGGCTAATTCGACAAATGAGTATGTTACCGAAAGTGGAACATCTTTCTCAACTCCAGCAATATCAGGAATTATTGCATTAATGATGGATGCAAGTAACGGAAGCTCAACCCTGAACTTCTATATCGAAGACTTTGGTAAATCAGGCTTCGATCCTGTTTGTGGCAATGGTGAGGTTTTGGCTTACGATTCCATCAAGGCAGCTGGAGGATACTCATCAGGCTCCTTTAATGATTATCGAGATCATATTCGCGCTTCTGACACCATGCAGCAAGGAGATATACATGCTTACGACATTAACGTTTATGCAACAAGTTCCAATTTATATTGGGCAACAACCCTTATTATGACTGATGAGGACAGTGATGATTTTGACCTATATATTTGGAATCCAGGGAGTGATCCTTCTGTTGATCCTCCGGATTACTCAAGCACATCAGTCGATCCCCAGGAAGTTATAAGTTTTAAACCTACTACTACCGGAGTTTACACTGTTGCTGTTCATGCATTCTCAGGCAATGGTAACTATGCTTTAGACTTTTCTGGCCAAATTCGTCCTTAAAAGCATACTTGCCAAGAATAAATCCAAGTCCAATCTTGGCTCCTTACCTACAGTTAAAAGGATTGGTGGATTTCTCCATCAATCCTTTTAATATATTCCATAAAATCAAACCCATGCTTTTCTGTCCAAAGTGATGGATGGTTTTCATGGAGTATGTTCGGTAATGTTTACACATAGAAACTGGTCATATCGTCATTAAGATTACTTATTTGACTTCAATATCCTTTACTGCCATTAATTCATCAGGGCTTATGTTTTTTCCATTTTTAAGCTTTGGAAGCAATTTCACTGTAATGGAGTATTTTCCCGGTGGAACTCTGTTACCATTATTGTCCGTGTAACCCCAGACTTCAGAAAATGAAAGTTTTTCATATTTTTTTAATTCGATTTCTATGATGGACATTAGAAAACCTTTGCCATGGGACCATCTATACACTTCATCTCCATTACTGTCTGTAATAAAAATATCAAACTTTTGACTTGAACGGAAATAAAGAGCCAGGTCTTTGTCAGAAATATTATGTAGGGAAAAGTCAAGCTTGACCCCGCTGTCTTCCTGTTTAATATCCATTTCTGTATCGAAGACCCCTGTTACAGACTTTTGAGATTCCTCTTTTATCTGCTTTGTCCGTTCCATAAATTCAGGGTCTGTTTTTTTTATTGCCGGCAAAGAATTAGTTTCAACGGAAGCCGGTACAGGTTTTATTTCAATCGTGCTGTTATCCTGTGGTGTGTCTCGTTGTGTTGGTGACATGCTGATTGGCATCATGCTATTTAATTGACTGACTGTATTTTTAGCGTTAAGCATATTTTTGGTTTTGTAGTCAAATCCAAAAATATTCTTATTTAATGAACCCAATAATATTGCCGTACAGCATAAAACCAAAACAGCGATGACTTTCTTGGTTTTTTTTATAACCTTCATAATATTACCCATCCTTTCTTCAAATTCATTTTTCATTTTATTAGACGTAGAAGCTGTATCATTTGTTCTGTATAAGTTCAATTTTCTACATCTCCTAAAACTTTTCGACCTGTGCAATAATAGCATAAACATATTTAAACTATCTAAACTAACTTATATATTTTCCAGCCATACCCGAAATTCCTCCAGCGTCATGTCCCCTTTTAGGCACAATTCCCGTTTTTTTCTTGCCTCCTCCGCCCATTCGTAAAAAGCTTCCTTCGTGATTTTTCCATACTTAATCCATGCAAACCGTTTTTTGTAGGCTTTACTGTATGCTTTTAAAGCCGGTGTGTCGGCTTTCTTTTTCTCCCATAGGCGAAGCGCCCCCATTTCCTTACAGGTGCGTCCAGTGCTGTCAAAGGGCCTGTCGCAGTATTCCGTGTTGATATGTCCGGTCAGGGCAAAGAATTGATTACAGTGCTTGCAGACACGGAAGCGTATCTCCCGTTTGATACATTCGCGCACAAAAAAATCAATGATATCGTAAATGCTTTTTGGGTATAGGACTTCGGTAAAGGTCATTGAATCAACCACTTCAAAGCTCATGCGCAGGGGTTGAAATTCAAATACTTCCGGGTCACTCAGCCTTCTATCCCTTTTGGGGTTATAGTAATCTGCCATTTTCTTTTGTATGGGTTCATCGGGAGAGAGGATATCCAGCACATGGTTCCATAAAGCCATAAGCTGACGTTGCATGGTGGAAAGGTTCATGGGTAGGTGGGTTAGCTTCTTGCGGGGAAGCAAATCCAGAACATCTTTAAAGCCTTGTTTTTCAGCCTGTTCCAGCTTGTCCAGCCATTCCAGGCGAAGGAATTCAAAATAGACATGTACTTTTGAAAGCGTGTTTAAATCATCCTTAATCTCCTCCACCAGTTTCAAGTCTTTATCGGGATACAGGTTATAAAGGTTTTCCCCCATCCGATTAAATAACTCACTATAAGGCCAAATGTCAAGGTATAGAATATCCATCAGGCTTTGCGAAAATGCGAAGCTCTTTTTTGTTGTCTTCTGCCCGTCCCCATATTCAAAATATTCTTTTCCATCGGATATATACACTTTATAGCTACATGCCAGCTTAATCTCTAAAAGCATAGTTTTAACGACTACCAATAATTAACGCACCCGAAACCCCATTAACGGTAAAATCAATTTTTTTAAAATAAATTCGGCGTCCAGTTTCTCTAATCAACGCCCTAACTTTTGAGACAGCTGGCAACCTGACCGCCAAACTAACATACGGAGGTTTTTGCGACGAACCATACAGTTCGTTGCCGCGAATATCAGCAATGCGGCGCGGATAGGTATCCAGTGCCAACAAATTCTGGCCATACCGTGCCGGGCAATAGTTTCGAAAGGGTCGATAATACGGGGCTTCATATTTTTCCCACATTTTAATTAGCTGAGTCGGCGTATGCAAATTCCCTCGACAATTTAAAGCGCCGCAGCGACAAATGTGCTCCCGGCACTCCCCCGCCCGACATAACAAAACATCATACAAATAGTTAACGGTCAACTCTTCGCCCGGAAAAATTCGTCTCAGGGCAAAATAAATCACGTGACCCCGATACGAATGCATAGCGCAATTCGGGGCACACGCGTGATTAATTAAATGAATGCCAATTTGTTTTGGGTCGGGCAGCACAATCAATTTGTCGGTGCAGTGCATGGCGTAAAAACTTTTTTCGTTTTCTTGCCCTTCGCGCTGTTCAGAAATGACCGTGCCCAAATAATCACCGATCACCGTACCGGGGTTAATTTCTTTTTTAGCAAAAACCCCACGGCCCTTACCTTTAATTTTTTTGACCTGCCAATAATCGGCAGAAAGTAAAAACATATAGTTTAATGCTGGCGGAGAGGACAGGATTTGAACCTGCGAGGACTTGCGCCCATCCCGTCGTTCACGAACGACTGG
Organism: Candidatus Buchananbacteria bacterium; assembly: GCA_013359225.1. Taxonomy (NCBI): domain Bacteria; phylum Candidatus Buchananiibacteriota; species Candidatus Buchananbacteria bacterium. The sequence goes on from JABWCG010000004.1 coordinate 16,823, forward strand.
ACGAGATCCCACATTAATCGGAAGGGGCGAGATTCGAACTCGCGAGACCGTTGCCGGTCTACCGCTTTTCGAGAGCGGCGCTTTCGACCACTCAGCCACCCTTCCGATTAATGTGGGACAAGCCGTCGCCTTAAACCACTCGGCCACCTCTCCATTGCTTATTATTAACACATTTAATCAGTTTTTACAATTTAGCGTTTTTTTGTTATAATTTAAAACAGAATTGTTAAAAAATATGTCAAAAATTAGAAAAGTTGTTATCCCGGTTGCCGGCCTTGGCACTCGCTTCCTGCCCGCAACCAAAGCCCAGCCGAAAGAAATGTTACCGGTGGTTGATAAACCAATCATCCAATACATTGTCGAAGAGGCGGTCGCGGCCGGCATTACTGACGTAATTTTAGTAACCGGCTCAACCAAACGCGCGATTGAAGACCATTTTGATCGCAATGAAAACCTGGAAAACCATCTTAAAAAAAATGGCAAATCTAAATACTACCAGGCTGTCAAAGAGGTTGCTGAACTGGCAAACTTTATTTTTATTCGACAAAAAGGGCCCTATGGCAACGGCACACCGGTACTTAATACTAAAGCAGTGATCGGCGATGAGCCATTTGCCGTCGTGTGGGGAGATGATATTTGGGATTGCCCAAGCCGGCCCCACATTAAACAGCTTATTGATGTTTATGAAAAATATGGCGACCCGGTAATCACCGCTTATAAGACCGACGCCGAAGGCACATCAAAATACGGCATTATTGAGGGCACGGAAGTTGAACCAAACGTCTATCAGGTCAAATCAATCGCCGAAAAACCAGGTCCTCAAAAAGCTAAAAGCCGCATCGCTTCATTTGGCGGCTACATTTTTACGCCAGACATTTTTAATGAGCTGGAAAAAACCCCTCTGGGCAAAGGCGGCGAGCTGTGGCTGGTTGATGCAATTGCCCGACTACTCAAAAAACGCCCGATTTACGCGAAGATTATCGATGGCCAGCTCTACGACACCGGCTCAAAGCTTGGTTGGTTGAAAGCGAATGTTGAGTTTGGTCTCAAAGACAAAGAAATCAATAAAGAATTCAAAAACTTTTTGAAACATAAGCTATGAAAATAAAAACGAAACTTTATCTTTTAATTTTATTAGCCGTGGTGGCGGTTTCTTCCGGATTCAGCTGTAAATTTATTACGCCGTCGCAAAAGGAGTTGCTAGAACCGATTGAATTAACTTGGTGGGGTGTTACTGATGAGCCGGAAAATTTCTACGAGGTCATCGGCGATTACCAGGCCGCACACCCAAACATTAAAATTACTTACCGAAAATTACGCCTAGAAGAGTTCGAAAATGAGTTGCTGGAGGCCTTGGCCGAAGACCGCGGTCCGGATATTTTTTCCATTCATAACACCTGGGTAAATAAATATTTATCAAAAATTGAACCCCTGCCGGCCAAAACCACCCTGGCATATCAAGTTACAAAAACCAGCCTCGGCATCAAACAAGAAACACTCATTGAAGTCCGAGACGTTCCGGCCATTACCGCACCACAACTCAAAGAAACATTCTTAGACGTTGTCTATAATGATGTTGTGCGCGACAACAAAATTTACGGCCTGCCGCTGAGCGTTGATACGTTAGTCCTATTTTATAATCGTGACCTGCTCAATAATGCCGGCATTCCTCTGCCGCCCAAGACCTGGAATGAATTGCAAGAACAAGTTAAACGCTTGACCTTCCAAAATCAAAACGGCGACCTCATCCAATCCGGTGCTGCTCTGGGAACTGCCGAAAATATTGAGCGCAGTTCTGATATTGTTTCGCTGTTGATGATGCAAAACGGTGCGGAAATGATTACCGGCCGAAACGTCACGTTTGGTGTTGTTCCATCCACATTCCCCGACCAAACCTATAATCCAGGTCCTGAGGCAGTCCGCTTTTACACCGACTTTGCCAACAGTAGTAAAGAAGTATATTCATGGAATAAAACTTTTTCCAACTCCATTGACGCCTTTGCCGAAGGAAGAGTTGCCATGATCTTTGGTTATAACTATCACATCCCTATTTTAGAATCCAAACGCCAGGGCAAGCTAAACTATGGTATTAGTAATATGCCGCAAATTGAGGGCCGGACCGAAGTCAACTTTGCCAACTACTGGGTTAACACCGTTTCCAAAAAAAGCGCTCACATTAATGAAGCGTGGGATTTTATTCAATTCATAACAACTAAAAAAGCGGAAACTGAAAAGTACCTAGCCAAAACCCTCCGGCCTACGGCACTACGAACACTGATTCAAGATCAAACCAACAACGATGCGTTAGCAGTATTTGCCAAGCAGCTTCTCACCGCTAAAAGCTGGTACCGCGGCGCTGACGCCGTGGCAGCGGAAAATGCTTTAAACGAAATGATTGAATCAATTTTAGCCGGTAACGATCTGCAAGAATCGGTAAATTTAGCCGCTCTAAAAATTCAACAAACACTTCAAACGCTATGAAAAAAATTATTATAATATTTTTACTGGCTATCCTCGGATTGACCCTGGGCAGCCCTGCCTTAGCCCAAGAAAATAAAAAACCTTGGGTTGAAGAAATTTTAGGCGGTCCGCTGATTCCCTCCGGGTGCACCGAAAGCCAAGCTAATGCCGGTTCTAGCCAAGTAACCAAATGCGGCCTTAATGAAATGCTGCAGGTTGGTATTAACTTTTCAAAAATCCTGCTCGCCCTAACCGGCAGCGCTGCTTTATTGATGTTTGTGTATGGCGGCGCGATGTTTATCATGGCGGCCGGCAAACAAGAAATGGTACAAAAAGGTAAAGCGGCGATGACTGCCGCCGTCATCGGCATTGTTATCATTTTAGGGGCCTATCTAATTGTCAACTTTACCATTCTTGCCCTGACTAAAGGCGAAGTCGGCGGCAATGCCACCATCTTTGGCCAACCTTTCAATCAAACTCCATAAGATTGCCGCTAAAACATCTGGGGTTTTCATTGACACTAGCAACCAGTATTTATTATAATTTAGATAAGGTTATTTAAAATTAAGGCTGCAAGCGAAAGCAACACAGCTTCCAACCGTGAAAGGGGGTGAGAAAATGAAAAAAATTGCGATTTTAACAACTTTAGGCGTAATCTTTGCCTTGAGTGCCATGCCAGTTTTGGCGATTGACACCGGCTTAAATTACGGCACTTACACTGGTTTGGGAACAAAGGACTTACGAGAAGGTATCATGAACGTCGTCAACGTCTTGCTTGGATTCTTAGGCATTTTAGCAATCATTATTATCCTGTGGGGAGGTTTCCGCTGGCTTACTTCGGGCGGTAACGAAGAAAAAGTTGGTGAAGCTAAAAAGATTATCACCGCCGGTATTATCGGTTTGGTCATTATCTTTACGGCCTACGCCATCGCCAGCTTCGTCATCGTTCAGTTGATTCAGGCCACTGGCGCTCAATAATAACTAGTTTGAGTTTCAACGGTTATTAGATACATTCAAGCTGGGGAGACCTTCATAACTTTGGGGGTCTCCCCAATTGATGAAAATTTATAAAACCATGAAAATTTTAATTACCACAATCGTTATATTTTCAATCTTATTTTTGGTAGTCGCGCCAGATATACTACTAGCCGCCTGCCAAGGAACTGACTGCGTCACCGCCGGACTGGAAGTAACTACCGAAAAAGCCGGGCTTGACACCGGTGCCAACGCCACCAACCTGCCCCGAATCATTGGTCGCGCCATCAATGCTCTATTTGGCATTATCGGCGTTATTTTTCTAACCGTCGTCTTAATTGGCGGCTACGAATGGATGACATCCGGCGGCAGTGAAGAAAAAATCGCCAAGGGCAAAAAATTTATCATCAACGGCATCAACGGCATGATCGTTATTTTTTTGGCCTACGCCTTAGTCTACGTCATAATGTTTTCTCTAAGTCGCGCTACGGGCAGTTAACATGAAATTTACTTTTTTACAAAAAAATTTTTTGGTTGTCAGCTTATTGATACTGACGACGTTTTTAATGACAACTCATTTTGTCGCCGCCAGCACCATGGACCAGGTTAACAGCGGTTTTGCCCAGACTGGTGAAGAAGCAGGCTTTCCAACTCAAGGTGGCAAACCAAAAGTGGAATTTAGTCAGGCTTTTATCAACTACGTCAACAGCATGATTGGCCTCATGGGTTTACTGTTTATGGTTTTAGTCATCTACGGCGGTTGGCTTTGGATGTCTGCGCGCGGCAGCGAAGAACAGGTTACTAAAGCCAAAAAACTTATTATTAACGCGGTCATTGGCTTAGCGGCGGTCATTGGCGCGCGCCTGGTGGTAGAATTAGTTATTATTTATTTGAGCCGAACTTTTGTCAGTTAACATGAGTATGTTACAAAAAACTTTTTTTATTGCCCTGGTTCTGACGCTTGTTTTTCACGGTGTCGGGGTATTAGCTGCCGGCACACCTATTGGCGAACAAATGGGCGGCGGCCTGAACACCGCCATTGACGAAGTTTATGGCAGAGACGTTACGGTTGATCAAACCACATTTAACAGCGGTTTAATTACAATTATTAACACCCTGCTAACGTTTACCGGCATCATTTTTTTGCTACTGATCATTTATGCCGGGTACTTATGGATGACCGCACGCGGCAACGAAGAACAGGTTGACCGGGCAAAAAAAATTACCCGCGAGGTAGTAATTGGTTTACTGCTAATACTGCTGGCCCGAATTATTACTGAATATATTTTGATTCAAATTGGCAAAGCCACTAACTAAAAAGTATGAAAACTATTTACACACTCTTATTACTCAGCATCATTACTGCCGCCCTAGCAACACTAACGCCGGTACTGGTCCTGGCACAGGGCGGTGATATTACTCAACAAATGCAAAACAGCCTAGCAAACGTCAGCTTGCCAAGCACTAACAAAGACGAGGGTCGGGTTGAAGTCATTGTCGGGAAAGTAATCGGCGCATTTTTGAGTATTTTTGGTATTATTTTCATGGTATTAATTATTTTTGGCGGCTATAAATGGATGATGGCTTCCGGCCGTGAAGAAGAAATTTCCAAGGCCAAAGCTACGATTCGCTCAGCGGTTATCGGCTTAATTATTGTTTTAGCGGCCTACGCTATCACCTTCTTTATTACTAATGCTCTACAACAAGCCGTTGGCTAAAATGTATGAATGACACACTTAAAAAAGCGACAATTTTTTTCACCGTTATTGCGCTGCTTCTGGCCTTAAACATTGGATCGGTTTTAGCCCAAGGCACGCTTGACTTGACCGGTAAACTGAAAAACGTCGGCGGTAACGCTGGCTATTCCGCCGAGGTAACTGAAAACACGCTTCCTAACACCGTCGGAAATATTATCAAGGCCCTGCTATCCCTTTTGGGTATTATTTTTATGTCTTACATTGTGTACGCAGGATATCTCTGGATGACCGCGGCTGGCAACGATGAAAAAATCACCAAAGCTAAAGCGATTCTTCGCGGCAGCATTATCGGCTTAATTATTGTTTTAGCGGCCTACGCTATCACTCAATTTGTGCTCGTTTCAATAACTGAGGCAACCGGGTATAGCTCCGCAGGAAGCTAATAAACTTCAACTTTATGTTTAGTAAACTTTACCGCTCAATTATTCTGACCCTTTTGCTACTAGCCGTCGTTGGCATCACGTTCTCATTTGGTGCTATAGACACCAATGCCCAGGAAGGGTTAAGTCTTGATGAAATGACCAAACAAGCGGCCGGCGCTGCGGGCTACAGCGAAGAAACCAACGAAACCACGTTTGCCAAAATTGTTGGTACGGTAGTTCGGGTATTTCTTTCGTTGCTCGGTGTCATTTTTATCTCTTACACTGTATATGGCGGGTTCTTATGGATGACCGCGGCTGGCAACGATGAAAAAATCACCAAAGCAAAGCACATTATCCGCGACGGCATTATCGGCTTAATCGTCATTCTGTCAGCAGCCGGCATCTACTACTTTATAGCCGAGTTTTTAATTGACACCTCTGGCACTTCCGGCGGCACTATTCCTGGCGGAGGTTAAAAGACAAATCTATGAATAAAAAAATAAAATTTTTACTGACCTTTCTGCTGCTACTAGGCATTTTAACCCTGAACGTGACGCCGGTTTTGGCGCAAGGCCTCCAGGACCCGGCTAAACAAAAACTTGATGCTCAAAACGAAGCTTTTTTGGCTGAAACCGGACTTGGAACTCAGACGAGTTTGTCACTGATGGTAAGCGCCATCATCCGAGTATTTCTGTCTTTTCTGGGAGTAATCTTTGTTGTTTTAATTATCTACGCCGGTTTTATGTGGATGACGTCAGCCGGCAATGAAGATAAAATCAGCAAGGCCAAAAAAATTATGGCTTCCGCCATTATTGGTTTAGCAATCGTACTGGCGGCATACGCCATCACCTACTTTGTACTTGATCAGCTACTTGAAGCAACTAAGGGCGGCCAAGGACTCGACTAATCAATCTTGATAAAATAAATAGAGGGTGCACTATTTTTTCCGTTCTGGAAAAGTGCACCCTCTTTGAAAAAACAAAGGCTCGCTAGGCTCGCTAGGGAGCGACGATTGACCAGTCGCAGGTAAAACCCTCAACTTGGTTATCCGCTTCCACGGTGTCGATATCGCGCCAACCTCGCAGATAAGCGCTGCTTGATCCGGCGCGATAGAGTTGCACGTAGTACCGATCAGCCGGCAAAAACGTCCACTCTTTAGCACCAGGACCAATGGTTCGAACCAGCGCGAACTGGCCATAACTGACCTCAAACCGTACTGGCCGGCTTGAAGCGTTATAAAGGACCCCCCGATAGAACTTAAAGGGTCCTCGCGGCAATGTCGCTGACGGATCAGCATTCAAATCTGGCAAAGCCTTCCAGTAGCTTTCGCCCTGAAGCTCCCAGAATTGCCGCACCGCTTCGTCGCGGTTGGCGCGCGCCTTCATCCAAGCCTCGACGAAATTCTGGTTGGAGTCGGTATAATGCTCTACTCCTCCCACGTGCAGCTCAGCAGCCTGATAGCCGACCCAATACTTGCTGTCTGCGTTCTGCTTTGCCACCAAGGCCGCTCGACCAGTTGGCGTCACGGTACTGCAACCAACCGCCAGCAGCAACACTATTGCACAAATCTGTTTCATCGTAAAACCGCTCCTCTTGGTTATCGGCCGCTAGGCCTAATTTTTCAATTCAAAGGGCACTAAAGAACTTTGAATATTAACATAAATTAGCAAATTTGTCAATAAATATTCCCCTAAAAACAGATAAAATGGTATAATTACCTTACTTAACTTTTAAAATACCTGTATGACCAAAACAGCTTACCTATTTTTACATGCCCTAATGGTTTTTACGCTCTTGCTCAGCCTAGTACCGGTTAATGCTCTGGCAGTTAGTGGCGACATTACTGATTTAATGAAAGATCAGCTCGAACCAATTGAAGAAGTCTATGATCCGCGCGACGACGTTACCCCATCAACTTTTTCTAAAAACGTTGCTCAAATGATTAATGTCGTGCTTGGATTTCTAGGAATTGTTTTCCTCATTTTAATCCTCTACGCTGGCTGGATGTGGATGACGTCAGCCGGCAATGAAGATAAAATCAGCAAAGCCAAAAAAACAATGGTTGCCGCCATTATCGGAGTGGCGATCATTTTAGCAGCGTACGCCATCTCCTACTTTGTTATTAATCAATTATTGATTGCTACCAAGGGCGAAGGATTATAAATGGTCTCTAAAAACAACCCGGCGCCATACGGCTTTCGGGTTGTTTTTTATTAACTAAAAAACTACAATAAGTACATGAAGCCGTCTGTAATCCAATCATGGATCACCACCCACAACCGGCAAATTCTTTTTGCGGCAATCGCGCTATATAGCGGATTATTTTCGCTAATCGCTATCTGGAAATACCACAACTTCTACTATACTGCCATTGATCTGGCAATTTTTAATCAAACTTTTTTCAACTCGCTTTTGGGAAACTGGTTTGGGCTAACCATTCATCCGCCAAGCTACCTAGGCGATCATTTTTCACCATTACTCATACTATTACTACCGTTTTATGCCCTGACCAAAAATCCGGAAAGTTTGCTGATACTGCTGGCAACAATCAACGGCCTAAGTGCTTGGCCACTATATCTGATTGCCAAAAAAGCGCTGGGTGCTAAACTGGCGCTGCCAGTTGCCCTGGCCTGGTTGCTAAACCCGGTAGTACAAAACACCACGCTGTTTGAATTTAATTTTTTGTCGTTTGCCGTGTTCTTTTTGTTCTGGGCGTTTTATAGCTACCAAAGAAAAAAATTCCTGCCGGCAGTCCTCTTTTTACTATTGGCGATGCTTGCCCGCGAAGACGTTAGTCTAGTAGTCTTAATGTTTGGCATTGTTGCTTTAGGTCAAAAAAAATCATGGCGTTGGGTTGTTACGCCGTTGATTATGGGTTTGGTCTATTTTAGCGCCGCAGTTTTTGTAATAAAAGTCTTCGCCCCGGCCGATGAATATAAATTTTTTATCTACTACCCCTGGATTAATCACCTAACAACCCAGCCATGGCTACCGATTATTTATCTGCTACGACCCAATAACATTATCTACCTTATCGGTCTTGGGTTAACGGTAGTTTTTTTACCATTAATAAGCCCGCTCTTTTTATTACTTGGTGCCATTATAGCGCTACAACTCCTGCTTGGCGGGTCGGGTGGCGGACAACTCCTGCTGGAAACCCACTACTCCAGCCTGTTATTGCCAGCACTATTTATCGCCTCAATTTATGGCTTAAAAAAAATTTTTGACCCAAACCAGAAACCAACCATTATTAAGCTTGTCAACCAACACCGTGCACTACTTACTACACTCTTAGTCTTTGGCGTTTTCTATGCTAGCGTAACACTGGGCCCGGCCTCCGGCATTTGGCAGCACCGACACCGAACCGACAACAGTAAAGCGCGCGCCACCATGCTTCGGCAAATTCCCGACGACCAAGCCGTTGCTAGTAGCTACCAATTTTTACCGACGCTATCCTCGCGAAAAAATATTTACTCTTTTAATTATGCCTTTTTAGGCAAGCAGCAATTTTTACGTAGCGACTACAAACTGCCCGAAGACACTACCTGGATCGCTTTAGATTTTTCCGATCTAATCACCTACCAAATCCAATACGGCTTCAATCCTTATTACCAAAATCAATACCAGGCCGCGCTTAAAACGTGGCCAAAACTGCTTGATGATTTTGGGCTGGTGGCCATTACTGATAGCTACGCCCTATACCAACGCAATGCAACTGCAGCCTTTGAACTAGTAAAAATTTTAGACACGCCACCAATTAATGCCAATGCTGTTTCCCTAACCAACGGGGTGATATTTTTAGGTTACCAAAAAGAAGCCGGACAATATCAACTACTTTGGCAACTCATGCTGCCGCAAGAAATACCTTATCGCATACGCCTAGAATTGATTAAAGACGGTAAAACCGTATACCAAAAACTGTATCCCTTTGGATATGATTTATTACTAAACGCACCAGCGGGGCCAGCAAATGTCCAAACTAATTATTGGTTTAACCCCGACCATCGCGTAGCTCCCGGAACATATGACCTAAAGCTGACGCTGGTCAAGATAATTGATGGCGGTATTGAGGTTGATGAAATTCGGTCCACTAAAAATGTGATTGATCAGGAAGAAATTATAGGCGAAATATTAAAAACAAAATTTATTGTACCACTTGATACACTGTAACGCCCTGAGACGAAAACACTTCGTGCAAATACTTATGAAGGGCCGGGTTAAAGCTACCCAGCTCTTTTTCGTAATCACTGTATATGAGGTATGAGATATTATTAGCCAACAAAAACTCATGCTTTTTATCGGCATAGTCGTTGTCTAAGAAAAACCACTGAATATAGGCTGCCTTGGAGCCAAAAAATAGCGTTTCGTGAGCATGGGCCGCATATACCGCATGCCCGGAAAATCCTGGCGCAAATTTAAGCGGAATATCAGCGCCAAACACCACTCCGGCCCGAGACTGCTGGGTCGCCAGCCAAGCATAGGCGTCAAATAAACCATTGGGCAAAAACAGTTTGGTGGTAATAGCAGGACTGTTGCTGAAAATAAAATAAAAATCGCGGCCAACACTATACAAATTTGACGGCATCAGCCAAATCACAAACAACAAAATCAGTAGCACGCTATTATTAATCCAGAAATCATACGTTGCCGGCTTGAGCCGAGTTCGCAGATATGCCCCCAATTCGCTTAGACCAATAACCGTAAAAATCACTAAAATAATATGTAGACCCTGCGTATAGCGGCTATGGAAAGGAAACGGCGAATAAATCAAAACAATATCAACAATAAACCACGAAAGCAACAACCAGTGACGGCGATCAAACTTTTTTTGGTGCCACAAAAACCATAAGCCCAAAATAAACCCCAGCCACAACAGACCGTAACCTAATACCACAAAAATAAAAGGTGAGATATTAGTGACATTTTGAATCGCCCGCTGACCAATCACCGGACTAGCGCCAATCAGCCAAAAATGATAAATCACCGACGGTAATGATATTAAAAATACCACTATTAAATAGCCGGCTTCACGCCATAAAAATCGATTAGCCCGCAGCATTAAACCAAACAAATAAAGCCCTAAAACACCAAAAATAACCGGAAAATAATATGGGTGAAAATTAAAATAACACAAAGCCAAAACACCACTTACAGCCGCATATACCATTTTTCTCCTACTTTCAAACGCTAGCGCCATCAGTAAAAAAATAAGAATCATCAGCGTAATTGAGGCGATAAAATGCGACGTTTGATAAAGCGTGTTAAAAGTATTTGCCTCAGTTAACCATAAATCAATTGGCCAGCGGTAGGGGTCGGGTCCTTCAATGCCCAGCGCGTCAATTGGTGCGGCAACATAAAAACCAAGGCCGCTAGAAAAAAGTAAAAAGATAAGTGCGGTTAGTCGCACCGCGCGGTCGGAAAAAAAGTAAGCGATAAAAATATAAGCTACTGTTAAAAAAACAGGAATCATAATCAGCCGCGAAAGTTGAAACGCTAAAATAACCGGCAGATTAAATATGCCCGCCAACTGCCCAATCCAAGCCCACCATATATTCAAGGTTCCGAATGCTTGCGGTTCAGGAGTTAATAAGTTTTTTACGAATATTTCGCCGCTACGGGCCTGATTGATATATGAATAATAAACAGGAATATCTCCGGGACTTAACGCGTGCAAACCATTATAGGTAAAACCATTAGGTGCAAAAAAATACCCCGCCAAATATGGCAGGCCGGTAATAATAATCATCACTAGCGCCAACAACCAAACCAAGCGCCATTCTTGTTGACTGATAGTGGCTAAAATTTTTTTCATAAAACTTGATAAATTATTACTTCGCTGTTGCGATACACCTCCTGTAAATACGTTTTAGAAGATGGATCATAATCCCCCAAAGCCCGTTCGTCCGGACCGTAATAAATCAAGGTAATGCCGCGCTGGGTTAAAAATGATTTTTCCGTTTCGTCGGGCCGGTTAGTTTCAAAAAACCAGTTTACTTCTCCCTGCTTAAAATTAAAAAACGGAGTTTCGACTCCGTGTCCGACATAGACACGCTGATTAGCGAAAGCTGGTAAAACATTAATGATGTTTGCCGCTGTGTTTAAAACAACGCCCTCTGGCACCTGCTCCAGCCAGCGGGCCGCTACCACCTTTGACTGTTCCAAATATGACAAGTTCAGATGATTGGTGTACATATAGTAATTAACGGCAATGTGAAAAACGTTTGAAGTAATCAGTAAAAACCCTAAAGTGAATGAGAGCCCGTACCGCTTTTGGTATAACATCCTGGCCACTGGATGACGGCTGGTCGTCATCCAAACAGACAGCTGTATTAATGCCACAGTCGCCAAAAGTGCCAACGGAACGTGTAACCCTTGGGTCATGCGGCGCTGCCATGGCACCGGAGCAAAAATCAACAGTCCCTGAAACACCAACCAGGTTATTAAAAAAATCTCAGTGGTTGATTGCTTGCCTCTCTTGATATACCACCCCACCGCTCCCGCGGCTAAAATAAGCAACAAACCATAGCTAACCAAAACAATCCACCACGGTGGCGTTAGGGTCAAATTCTGCAATGTTTTTTGACTAATAACCGGATCAATCTTGATTAATAACAAATAATAAAACACTGACGGGAAAGCCAGCACGCTAAAAATAAAATAGTACCAAAATAACGGCCAATGCCAAGCCCGATCGCGCACTACCAGCACTAGAAAAAAAATCAAGATAAAACCATAGATGGTTAAAACGTGAAAAGGATGAAAAGAAAAAAGCGCTAACCCGATTAGTCCGGCGACAACAGGATACCAATAATTAGCCTGAAGCGTAAACAAAAGCGTTAACCAGAAAATAAGTAAAATCAGAATTGATGAAGCAATAAAATGCGGCGAATAGTGCAAAGTCAGATAGGTAAAGGCTTCCGGCACCCATAAATCAAGCGGCCAATTGAATTGCCCGTTGGAAAAATTATTCGGATATCGAATAAGGCGGTCAATTAAAAGCAACCCCAGCCCAGAACTGAAGCTCAACATAATAATGCTCAGCTTCCTTTTAACTAAATCCGAAAAAATAGTTGCAATCAATAGATACGCCGTCGCCATAAAAACCGGAATCAACATAATACGAGCGGCCTGAAACGCCACAAATGCCGATAGATCAAAAATTCGAGCCAGCCAGCCGACCGCTAACCAACAGATATTCAAGGTTGGCAGCTGATGGTCGGCTGAAAACAAATTATCAAACAAAATTTTACCGCTTTTAGCCTGATTGATGTATGAATAATATACAAACCAGTCATTAGGGGCCGAAAAATGCACCCCCATAAAAACCTTGTCGGAAGGCGTAATTAAAAAACCATAGACCAACGGTGCGGTAGTAATCACAATCAAAAATAAACTTAAAAGAATGACCAGGCGCCATTCCTTTTTACTAATTGATCGAAAAATTTGCTTAATCATGGTAATTAAAACGATAAACAATCAACAACCATAATGCCTTACATCCATCAATCCAGCTGATTTTTTTACCTTCATTAAATTGTCGTGGCCGGTAGCTGATTGGCAGCTCTAAAATCTTAATTCCCTGCCTTAGAACTTTTGCCGTTACCTCAACCTCAAATCCAAAATCATTTTGTCGTAACGACAGCTGACGTAACAATGGGCCGCTAAAAACCTTATAACACGTTTCAACGTCCGTAATCTGCGCCCGATATAAAACCTGAGCCAGCCACGAAATTAGCTTATTGCCCAAATAATAACTCAAATGCCCGACCGGATTTTTGCTAATCATCCGCGAACCGTACGCCACCTTTGCCTGCCCCCGAACTATCGCCTGAACCAATGGTTCAAGATCAGGGGGGCTATATTCCAAATCAGCATCCTGAATCGCCACAATATCACCGGTAGTGTGTTTAAATCCCTGCCGCAAGGCCGCACCCTTACCCTGATTGTGTTCGCTGAAAATAACACGCCAGTTTGGTCGGTTGATCATTTTTAACAAATCAATCGTGCCGTCAGTTGAACCGTCATCGACAATTACCACCTCTTTATCCAAGCCGGTAATCTCCAGCCGGTCCACCTTGTTTAAAATTTCCGCAATGTACTTTTTCTCATTATAAACCGGGATAACAATAGAAAGCGTTGGCATACCCTTAACGAGATTTTTGATTCCTTAGTTTTAAAACTTTCCAAAAACTTTCGATGATAATTTTGATGCTAAATTTAGACTTGCCTTCGGCTCGTTCCGTAAAAATAATAGGAATCTCAACAATTTTATACCCGGCTAAATGAACCTTATACGTGGTTTCAATTTGAAAGTTGTACCCCACCGAACTAAAATCAGCTAAACCAATTTTCTCTAAAACGGTCCGGCGATAACACTTAAATCCTCCCGTCAAATCGTGATATGGTAGCCCTAAAACAGCTCGGGCATACAAATTACCAAAACGGCTAATCAACCGACGGCTCCAATTCCAGTTAGTTACTCCGCCGCCGGCAATATAGCGAGAACCAAGCACTAAATCGGCCGATTCAATCGCACGTAAAAAGTCTGGGATATATTTAGGATCATGGGAAAAGTCAGCATCCATCTCAAAAATATACTCCGCACCAGCCCGTAATGCATGCTCAAATCCGGCCAGATAAGCCCGCCCAAGCCCGTCTTTGGTCTGACGGCTCAGCAGCTCCAGATTGGCAAAGCGAGACTGAAGCGACGTAACCAGTTCACCGGTCCGGTCCGGAGAATTGTCGTCAACAATCAAAACATGCACATCATTAATCCCTAAGGCAAAAATTGTTTCAAGTAGCCTTTGGACGTTTCCTCGCTCATTATATGTTGGAATAACTAAGTATGTTTTAGCCATATTTACATAAGTCTTTTTCGCAACTCCAAAACGTGTTTAAGATACGCCAGTGCCAGTGACCACGGCTTAACGCGACTTTTATCTGACCCTTCGCGCGGATCTTGCCAAATCACCGGTATTTCTTTAATGCGATAGCCCTGATGGGCGGCCAAAATTAAGAGCTCCGAATCAAAAAACCACTGGTCATTTTGCACGTGGGGTAATAAATTTTCTTTAATTTTACTATTAATTGCCTTAAACCCACAAGGCGCGTCTTTAACTCGCAGACCAACCAATAATCGCAAAGCCAAGCGATAGCCCAAAGAAAATACCCGGCGCGTTAACGATCTTTTCACCAGCGAATCAGGGTGGTACCGGCTGCCGACCGCTAAATCATACCCGCTGGCCAAGCCGTCGATTAAAGCGGGCAAAGCAGCTAAATCGGTAGCCAAATCGGCGTCCATAAAACAATATACGTCGGCTGAAAAATTATTCCAGCCCGCTCGAATAGCCGCACCCTTGCCCCTCACTGGAACCATTAAATATTTAACCTGAAAAAATTTTGCCGCCAACGATTGAACAATCAAAGCGGTCTGATCTGTTGATTGGTTGTCAGCGACGACTACCTCCCAATCGACTGTTAGATTTTTTGAAGCAAAGCTAACCACACGCTCAACCGTTGACTGAATGAGCGTTTCCTCATTATAAGCAGGAATAACGATTAAAACTTTCATATGATTTTAAACTTGTTTTCCCGACGGACGAAATAATAAAAGCCAAAAACCAATGTTGGGATAATCATTGCCACTGGCATTAAAACCGACGAATATGGCGAGATGATAACAAAGCCGGTCAAAAAAACCGCGGGCAAATAAAAAAATTTTTTTGATAAAAACATTAACGGTATCAACCAAATCAAATATTTCGGATAAAACCAAAACTTGGCCAGCAGCAAAAACCAGCTTAAAATGATCACGCTGCTGTACACCATGGTTGACGCCGTCATCTCCATAACGCGCCAAAACCGATACAAAGTCAACGCATAAATGGCGACAAAAAATAATTCAAAAATCACCTTCAAAGAATACCATTCCAAAGTCGGACTGACAAAATAAAATATAATGCTAACTAACCCCGGAAATGAATTAACATCAAAAAATCGCCCGACCCAAACTACCCCATCTAGCGTGCCGGCCCCCTGCCAAAACGGGGCAAAAAATCCAAGCGTCATCAAGACCAGGGTTGCTGTTTGATATGCAGCCACTTTTAACTTAGCTCCTGTAGTCGACTGACGACGCCAAAAATATATCAAAAAAATTGGTACTAATAAAATAGTGACATACTTAATCAAAACCGACAAACCAAGAGCAGCAATCGCTAAAACGGGTCTTTCTTTAATCGCCAAATACACCGCCGCCAGCAGCCAAAACACCAATAAGATATCAGTGCCACCTCCGGCAAACGTACCAAACAGTATTAACGGATTCCACGCACACAGCAAATAAATAAAAATAGCCTTGGCAGGATCAAACTGCCGGGCAATCTGATATGCCAGCCAAGCTGACAGCGCCGTAAATACGGCAAATATAACTTTGTATAAAAAAATCCCAATAACAATGCTCCCCTGGCTTAACCAGGCTGCCGGTACTGTCAATAAAAACCGTGCTGGGCCGTGCTGGGCCGGTAAAAACTGCCAGCCACTCAAGACTGCCAGCGGCTCGTGCGGCACATTAAGTGGGGCAACAAAATACGGATTTTGCTGGTACTTAACAATCACGATATCTTCAAAAAAATAATGGTAAAAATCATTGTATTCCCCCGGCACCATCAACACCATGATCAGTATAAAAACAGCTCCAAAAAATAAAATGGTTTGAAGCTCGTCACGTTTCCAAGAATGATTTTGATAAAATTGAAACAACAAAAAATAAACTACATACAACCCCAATAAGGCCATTGAGGTTATGACATATGCTGAATCTAAATAATCAAACCGATTAATAATCAGAGCGAGGACGAAATAAAAAAAGGCCGAAATCAGCCCCCACATCACCAATGGCTTGTTAAATAAAAAATTTTTAAACATGTTATTCATTCAACCGATATATCTTTGCCTCTTGATTACTAAACACTTCCTCAAACAACGGCTCGTCCGCCAAATGGTTGGCAAAAGATTCATTTTGCTTAATGTCAACAAAAACATACCGAGCATTATACAAATTCTTGATTTTAACATACAAATCCTGATCATCGTGTCCCGTTACAATGTCAACCCAGCGCTGATGTAGCCCCGGATCATATTCATACATAAACGTCGGGTCTAAGCCGACCAAATAATAATTTTGGTCGTTATGATAAAACAAAATCGGAAATTCATCCCAATCACTGTGAAATACCACGTCACCAGGCTGACTATTTTCCTTCAACCAGCGCGCCGGCTCTTCAAATTTATTAAAAGCAAAACCGCGGCGGTAAAAATCCTTGACCGATGCTAAGTCGCGGGCCGCCACCGGTATTAACCCAATCACGATAACGGCAAAAAGCAGCCAAAGATATTTGCGCGAAATCAGGCGAACAATTTCTCCTTCAAATTGACGCACCAATACGTTAAGGCTCAGTGCCGAAAAAATTAAAGCCAGGGGGATAAAATACTCAACATAACGACGCGATTTTAAGGTGAGGGCAAAAAACAAAAAACTGACCACTAGAAAAAACCAAGAGTTCATCGGCTGCTTGTCATAAAAAATAATGAACGCTAGCAAGGCAATCAACACTAGGGCAAAAAAAGGAATTGCACTAGCCAATAAATCTAGCGGGCTGTATGGGTACCACTCAGCGCCAACATCAATAATATACTGATAATTAACCACAGCGATCTTAAATGACTGCTGCCAATAAAAATTAAGGTTGGTTGGAAAATAGGGGCTAAAGAATAACCCGGCAGCAAGCCCGATTACAATACTTAAAAGCAGCCAGGCGTTCTGCCAATGCAATTTTAACCGGTCAAGCTTGAACTTGAACCAGCCGCGCTGTGATATATTCCAAAACCAGTTAACTGCCGCGTATAAAAATCCCAATAATAGCAATAAAGGCCAACCAGCATACGACCAAACGTACACACAGGAAACCAAAATCAGCCCGATATAATTACGTCGCAACAAGAAAAATAAAAATAAAAACAGCAGCAGCAGCACAACCTGCTGGGCTTTTGCCAGGCTCAAGCGAAATACAAACGGGTTAACAGTAATTAGAAACAAAGCATACCAAAATGCTCCCCTAACCTGCAGGCTGCGTAAAAACCAAAATAGTGCCAAAATAGTCAGGCTAGAAAAAATAACCGTAAACACCTTAAGCCCAATCAAAGGTGTTAACAACAAAACAAACGGCACCAAAAGAATATGGTATAAAAAGTGATGGTCAATAAATCCACGCGCCAAGGTTGTCACCGAAAGCCATGGAAATTCGGTAATTGCTCCCTTGGTAATTAAAAACTCGGTTAGCTTAGCATGATAAAAAGAATCCGGATCAGCAAATGTCTGATCAAAATGCAGATAACCAAAAATACCAAGGCCAATGATAAATAAAAGGCAATATAAAATATACGGCCGATGATTCAAAAAAGTAACTATACTATTGATGGCTCGTCCCATACTTAACGCTGTCTATCAAGCTGACGTTTAAAGTAATCAACCCACGGAATAAGGTTTGGATTAATATTATTAAGCAATGCTAAATAAAAAGTGGCATAACTGCCAAGCGATAAAATCTCTAACGCCTGACCCAACCGATCTTGCGCAGTGACAGTATACGACAGCTGTTTAATGGCATTCTTACGGACTACCTGTTTAGTCACTGAGAATCGCAACTGGTTTTTGGGGTAGTAAAGCTTTGACTCAAAAAACATAAACAGCAGACTGGTCCGATTCGTTTTTGGATTTTTTAAACTTTCTAGTAGATGGTGGTTAAGTTCGGGAATGGCATAATAGGTTGAAAACGTTTTACCGGTTTCATTAGTTTGATTGGCAAAAATATGGGCGGTGCCAACCAGATGTTCCGACGCCACTATCACCGCCGCATTGCCGGCCAAAGCTAGCGCCATCTTTTTTGCCGGATTCTTAGACTGGGTGACAGAAAAACCAAAGCGCTGGTTACATTTTTTCAGTAAAGCTAATTGCTGCTTGATATCAAAGTCGGTTATTCGTAAGAGCCCTAGTTTATTAAACAGTGCTAGCTGAGCCGTCAGCGAATAGCCCAACCCTAATCGCGGCTGACCGGACGGATTAGCAACCGGGTCAAAAACAAAACCAGGGATTTTACCGGAAGTAATCAGCTGCCCAAGCTTGCCCCCGGCGGCAATGCCAAAAATTTTAGCACCACGACGCCTGGCTTCGGCGATTGTCGCCAACGGTTCTTCTGTATTACCCGAATAACTTGAAACGATATATAGGGTTTTATTATCTATATAGCCTGGCAACTCATAGCTGTTCACAATCACAAACGGCTTTTGTAGCTCTTTGAAATAAACCGAGGACAATAAATGCGCCCCTAATTGAGAGCCTCCCATCCCATTAAGCACAATTTTATTAATCTGCCGATATGATTTTGGCACACTCACTTTCTTAAAATCGCGCCAGGCAGAGGCCACTTGTTCTCCCAGCTGCGCTACCGCCTCAAGCGCGTGCCCCGGGTCCAGTTTGGCAACTATTTTTTCATCATCTAAACGACTAGTCATAATAATAATTTATTTTTTATCGTTACTAAATTATACCACAAAAACTAAATAATCGCCATTGAAAAAAGGTTAAAAAATTGTTATAGTTACTAACGTAATTAATAAAAAATAACCAAAAAAGTCTTTGTATGTCTGGACACAGTAAATGGCACCAAATCCATCGACAAAAAGGTGTCGCCGACGCTAAACGTGGGGCAATCTTCACTAAACTAGGCAATAACATTACCGTTGCCGCCAAGCTTGGCGGCGGTGACCCTGATAGCAATTTTCGCTTACGCCTAGCTATTGACCAAGCCAAGGCCGCCAATATGCCCAAAGACAACATTGAGCGGGCAATTAAGCGGGGTACTGGTGAGCTAAACGACGGCAAAAAAATTGAAACTGTTAACTACGAGGGATATGGGCCGGATGCCACGGCTTTCATCATTGAAGCGCTAACCGACAATCGCAATCGCACGAGTTCAAATATTAAACACATCTTAAACAAAGCAGGTGGTCTCTTAGCCGGACCAAACAGTGTAGCCTGGATGTTCGAACAAAAAGGAGTAATTCGGATCAAAAACCTTGCCGAAGACCTTGAACTCCCCCTAATTGATGCTGGGGCACAAGACATTGTTAAAGAAGATGGCGGCGTCACCATTTATACCGACCCAAGTAGTCTAAAAAAAGTAAAGGAGTTATTAGAACAACATGGCGTTGAAATTGATTATGCTGAAACCGAGCAAGTAGCTAAAGACAAAAAGGCGGTCAGCGAGGAGCAAAAAGAAAAAATCCAAAAACTTTTTGATGATCTTGATAACGACGAAGACGTCAGCAATTATTACACGAATGCCGAAATCTAGTACAACGCCATTAGTCATTCTGGGCATTGACCCGGGCCTAGCCGACACTGGTTTTGGGGTTGTTCACCAAAGTGGTAATAAACTGAAAATGGTTGATTACGGTTCAATTAAAACTAAAGCTGGATTACCACTTGAAAAACGACTGCTAGAAATCCACGAATCGCTAGTGACATTAATTAAGGCTCACCGGCCAAGCGCCATTTCAATTGAGAAGCTGTTTTTTTGTAAAAACTTAAAAACGGCAATTGACGTGGGGCAGGCCCGAGGCGTGGTCTTACTGACCGCCGGACAATACCAGTTACAAATTAGCGAATTTACCCCTCTGGAAATAAAACTAGCACTAACCAGCTATGGCAAAGCCAGCAAAAATCAAATAAAACAAATGGTTAAAAATATCTTGCAACTGGAGAAACTGCCTAAATCCGATGACGCAGCCGATGCATTAGCTTCCGCCATTTGCTGTGCCCACTCATTAACAAAAATAAAATAACCTTTTATGAACAAATCTGAAATTCGCAAAGATTATATTCAAGATAAATATGTTATTATTGCGCCGCGACGCAACAATCGCCCGCACGACATTGAAAAACCAGTCCGACAGCCAGTCCCTAAAAAGGATTGCGTATTTTGTCCGAAAGCAGTCGATAAAAACAACACCGTTTTAGCCACCACTAAAAAAACAGCTGGGGCAAAAGAGCCCTGGGCCGTTAAGGTTATTGCTAATAAATTTCCGTCAGTAACTACTGACAACCCCAAAGCATACGGCCGGCAAGAAGTTATTGTGGAAACCCCTAATCACCAGCATGAAACCGAAGAACTTTCCGACAGCCGGGTGGTTGAGATTTTAAAAACCTACGCCGATCGGACCAAAAAAATATCTGAGGACAAAAAAATCGACTACATCTTGATTTTTAAAAATAACGGCGGCGCCGCCGGGGCATCGCTTCAACACGCCCACTCCCAAATTTTTGCCACCGAATTTTTGCCACCGAATTTACGGGATAAATCCGACAAAATCCATGATTACAAAATCAGAACCGGCCGGTGCGTCTTTTGCGATGTAATTAAAAAAGAAAAGACCGGGCCGCGGCTGATATTTCAGGACAAACATATGATTGCATTTTGCCCATATGCTTCGCGACACAACTATGAGGTTTGGCTCATGCCTAAAAGACATCTGGATAACATTACTTTAATTAACGAACAAGAATTAAAAAGCTTCGCCCGATTTCTTAAAAAAATTCTTAAAAAAATTAATAAATTAGGTTTGCCGTACAACTATTACTTTCATCAAGTAATCAAAGACGAAGACCAGCATTTTTACATGAAAATTACCCCGCGAGGTTCTGTTTGGGCTGGAGTGGAAATTGCCGCCGGACTCATTATCAATCCCATTGCTCCGGAAGAGGCGGCGAAATTTTATCGCCAATAAAAATTTTAATCTTTTAACTACACCACCATGCCAATCCCCGGCCTTTCAACTAAAACCACCTCCCCGCAAAACTGGAGGAAACCAAGCCGACGACTGCGGCAGCTTGGCGGCAGCGGCTTTAAAAAATTTCCCATTTACACCGGACGAAGCCGCGGACCAAAAAAACTGCCGGAAAATTTCACCAAACTATTGCTCACTTTTGGCGGCATTTTTCTTGCCGGGCTAGGAATTTTTAGCATTATCTTATTGGCCTGGATTGCCAAAGATCTGCCAAACCCCAACCGAATTATTGATCGCTCCATTGCTTTGAGCACAAAAATTTACGACCGCACCGGCGAAACCTTACTGTATGATGTGCACGGCGAAGAAAAAAGAACGTTTATTAAACTGGAAGAGATCCCGGCCAATTTAAAAAATGCCACCTTGACTGCCGAGGATCGAAAATTTTACGAACATAAAGGCATTAGTGTGACTGGTATTATACGGTCGTTTATAAAAAACATTACTACCGGTTCAAAAGTTGGCGGTTCAACACTAACTCAACAGTTGGTTAAAAATGCCATCTTAAGTCCGGAAAAAAAATACACTCGCAAAATTAAAGAGATTATTTTATCCTACCAAATTGAAAGGAAATTCTCTAAAGATGACATTCTGCAAATGTACTTTAATGAAATTCCGTACGGTTCTGTTGCGTACGGGGCAGAAGCCGCCTCGCAAACATATTTTGGCAAAAGCGTTAAAGACCTAACTTTAGCAGAGTCAGCGGTGCTCGCAGCTTTACCACAGGCGCCAACCTACTACTCACCATACGGCAGCCACACTGACGCTTTATTCTCTCGGCAACACTGGATTTTAGACAGCATGGCAGAGCTTGGATATATTACTCAAGAAGACGCCAACAAAGCCAAGGAAGAAAAAATTGAATTTAAAAAACGTGACGAAAATATTACTGCCCCTCATTTTGTCATGTACGTTCGGGAGTATTTAACTGAAAAATACGGCGAGTTGGCGGTTGAACAAGAAGGGTTAACCGTTATTACTACGCTTGATTTATATAAACAGAAAATTGCTGAAGAGGCCGTAAAAGAGGTCGCTCCCAAAAACGCCGAACAATACAACGCCCACAATGCAGCACTAGTCGCACTCGACGCCAAAACCGGCGAAGTCTTAGCTATGGTCGGTTCAAAAGACTTCTTTGCCGACCCCTATCCCGAAAATTGTACTCCGGGCAAAGATTGCTTATTTGATCCTCAGGTTAACGCTGTGTTGCGGCTGCGGCAGCCCGGATCATCATTTAAGCCAATTGTCTATACGGCCGCCTTTAAAAAGGGCTACACTCCGGAAACAGTTTTATATGATGTTAACACCAAATTCCTCAACTATGACGGCCGCGATTATGAACCAAAAAATTACGACCTTGGTGAACGAGGCCCCCTTACTATCAGAAAAGCACTCCAGGGCTCACTCAACATCCCGGCAGTTAAGGCAATTTATCTAACGGGGGTGGACAACGTTATTGATTTGGCCGAAGATCTTGGCTACACCAGCTTTAGTGATCGCAGCCGTTTTGGCCTGTCGCTTGTATTAGGCGGCGGCGAAGTAAAAATGCTTGAACACGTCAGCGCCTTTGCAACACTAGCTCGCGAAGGCGAATGGCACGCGCCGGCCCTTATTCTCGAGGTGCGCGATAAAGACGGAAATGTCTTGGAAAAATTTGAGAAAAAAGAAAAAAAAGTTCTAGAAACCCAAATCGCCCGCCAAATCAATAACGTTCTTTCTGACAATGCGTCACGAGCCTATATTTTTGGCGAAAGTAATTACCTCACTCTTGGTGCGCGGCCAGTGGCGGCCAAAACCGGCACAACTAACGATTACCGCGATGCCTGGACCATCGGCTATACTCCGTCGCTGGCGGCCGGCGTATGGGTTGGTAATAATAACAACGGTGAAATGAAGCGTGGCGCTGACGGTAGTATTGTGGCAGCACCAATCTGGAATAAATTTATGAGCCGCGTCCTCGGCGACACTCCAGCCGAAGGCTTTAAAGAACCAGATCCGATTGATACTGATAAGCCGGTACTTAACGGCTCCATTGCCGAAGGCATTAAGGTTAAAATCGACAAAACATCCGGCAAGCTAGCAACGGAATTTACTCCTGAAAGCCAAATTGAAGAAAAAACATTCCGACAAATTCATTCCATTCTTTACTATATCAACAAAGATGACCCGCGTGGCGATACTCCGCCTGATCTAAACAGCGAACAATACAAGCGCTGGGAAGAGGCGGTCCAGGCGTGGGCACAAAAAAACAATTTTGTTTCCGAAGATCCACCAACTGAATTAGACGATGTCCACACTCCTCAGGATCAACCCAGCATTTCTATCACCAGCCCAAGCAGCAACCAATTAATTACTAGTCGGAATTTCAGCGCCTCCGTGAACGTCAGCGCACCCCGAGGCGTCAGACGAGTTGAATACTATCTTAATAATAAATTAATCAAAGAGGTTACAGTGTCTCCATTCAACCTTGAGGTTTTTATTGAAGATCCCTCCATTAAAACTGGCTTTTACACCCTTAAAGCCGTGGCATATGATGATATTGATAACAATAAGAGCGACGAGGTTGAGCTCAGTTTTAAACTCCCGGCAGCACCAGCAACCCTTACTTGGATTAACCCGACTGCCAGCGCGACGGTTAAAACGTCAGCCTTTCCTCTAACTATCAAAGCAACGCTGAGTAGTTTGACCGCTATTGATAAAATTGACCTGTTTTATACCCATAACGGCCAAACAAACTACATCAATACCGCTAGGCAATTTCCCAGCAACCAGCTAAGCCTTCAATGGCTCCAGACACCCGAACCGGGTTCGTATCAAATTTTTGCCTCAATCACCAACCAAGACGGTTTTACCTACCAAAGCGGGTCGCTTGATATAGCTATTGAGTAATAATTAACTTTTCCGAGTGAAAAAATTTTTTCTCATTTTGCTGCTGAGTAGTGTTATCGTTACAGTTTTTTTATTATGGTCAAACAACACCAAACTCACACCCCAAAGCGGTGAACAAACACTGCTGCATAACGGTATTACACGAACCTACGTTGTTCATCTGCCAAAAGACAATGAGAAAAAACAAAACCTGCCGCTAGTGATTGTTTTACATGGTGGTGGCGGAGACATTGAATCAATACAAACCATTACCTCCTTTAATCAGGCGGCAGACAACAACGTCTTTGTCGCGGCATATCCACAGGGCACAGGTGTTACCTACTTAGGCAAAACGTTTGGTACCTGGAATGCCGGCACCTGTTGTCCCCCCGCCACCACTAATGATAGTGACGACGTTGGTTTTATTAAAGATCTAATCAGTGAGCTGCATAAAAAGTATGCAATTGATTTACGCCGCGTCTATGTTACCGGCCTATCCAACGGCGCCCAGCTTAGTTACCGTCTTGCCTGTGAACTTTCCGACCACATTACCGCCATTGCACCCGTTAGCGGGATTGCTCCTTTTGATGGATTAAAAAAGTGCCAGCCCCAAAAGCCGGTGCCTATTTTTCATATCCACGGCACTAATGACCCCTGCGTCTTTGTTGCCGGTGGCAACTGTGGCGGCTGTTTTGCCAGCCTTACCAGCGCACTCGGTTTAGAGTCTCAACCACACATTTGGCTCTGTTCCGACCTTGATAGTTACCTAAAAGCCTGGGCCACAATTTATGACTTAGATATTAATCAAACCAAAACATACCACACTGATTCTCTAGATTGTCTAACATACACCGACGCAACCAATAACCACCCCATAACAAAATGCTTGGTGTCTAATAACGGTCACACCTGGGCCGGTGGCAATTATGGCCCGGCCTGCAAACAGCCTGATTCAAAAATTTGTACTGTAACTAAAGAGGTGCTCGGACCACTAAACTCAACCGTCAACACTACTCAATTGATTTGGGATTTTTTTTCACAATACCAAAAATAAAGTAATAAAAAAGACGGTTACATTTTGCAACCGTCTTTTTTATTACTACTGCTTAATCGGCATAATAATATACAAGTAGTCTTTATTTTTTCCGCCCGGCCGCAACACACAAGGGCTGCTCCCATCTATTATCTCAACAGCAACTTGTTCATCACCAATGTTTTGCAGGCCGTCTAAAAGATACCGATAATTTACGACAATTTTATTATTACTGCCGCTAATTTCCCCGGATAATCGTGAAAAATTTTCTCCCAGCTGATTATTAGCCGACGAAACCACAATTTCTTTTTTGTTAGGTAAAAACTCCAAGCTCACATCATAAATTCCGCTTCTGGTAAAAAGACTAGTTGTTTTGGTTGCTTTAATAAATTCCGAACTAACAAGGTTTGTTGTGGTATTAAATTGGTTTGGTATTATTTGCTGATAGTCGGGGTATTGTCCTTCAACTAGACGAGAGATCAACTCAATATTACCAAGAACAAATAAAATTTGATTTTCCGCCAAATAAATTTCTACATCCTCAAGATCAGAAATAGCGGCCGGATCCTTAAAACTTCCTAAAATTCTTTGTAACTCCTGTAAGGTTCGGGTGGGAATAATTATTTTTTGCGGAACACTGCTTGATTTTTTATTTAATATCACCGTTTTTTCCGCCAAACGATAACTATCAGTAGCGGCTAAAATCAGCTTATCACCCACAAAGTTAAAAAGTACCCCATTAATTTCAGGTCTGGTTTCACTAATAGAAACCGCAAAAGTCACCTGACTAAGGGCTTGCCGTAAACTTTGACTATTTAAAATATAAGGGTTTTTTCGGTCGATTTGAGGAATTAAAGGAAAATCAGCAGCACTCTGGCCTTTAATTTTTGTTGAGTTATTTTTACACGCAACCTGTAAAACAGTTTCATTCTCAACTGTTTCTAAATCAACTCGATCACGTGGTAAAAGGCCAACATAATCAGCCAATAACCTTGATTGAACCGTAAAATCTCCTTCAGCTTCAACCTTGCCGCGAATAACACAACTAACTCCAATTTCTAAATTAGTTGAAGATAATGTAATTGAGCTTTCTGCCGCCTTAATTAAAATATTATTTAAAATTGGTAGCGCGGTATTTTTAGAAGCAATGTGACTAACAACGAACAAACCCTGATTTAAATTTTCTTGAGTGCAGGAAATCTTCATACGTGTTATTTTATTTCTTAATTTATATATTAATAGTAATAATAAGGGATGAGGATAAGTAGAATAAGTCGTATAAATGTTTTTATTAAGCGACTTTTTAACATCGGTGCTGGGTAAAAGATATACAGTAAACTGTTGAAAACTTCTTGATAATTATTCCTCAACTATTTTGGGGTAAAAGATATACAGGTTTGATCACAAGTTTTTCCCAATACTTATCCAAAATAGTTTCCCCACCACCTCTAGTAATTGTAAACAACTTATCCGGTGTACGTCTGTAAAAATTAATTGTACAATTTTTCTTTGATTA
Source organism: Candidatus Buchananbacteria bacterium (assembly GCA_013359225.1). NCBI lineage: Bacteria > Candidatus Buchananiibacteriota > Candidatus Buchananbacteria bacterium. The sequence continues at coordinate 43,697 of JABWCG010000004.1, forward strand.
ATCTGATGTCCTGATTTATTTTTTCATCCTCATCTATTAATTGAGCAATCTTTAAGTGAGCGTGCATGGCAGTAGTATGATCGCGATTACCGATCTCCTGGCCGATTGATGGAAAAGAATTTTTAAGTTCCTCGCGCATTAAATACATCACAATTTGTCTAGGAACAGCAAGGTTTTTTTTCCGCGAAGCACCTAAAATTTCATCTAGCTTAATGTCGTAAAACTCGCAAACAATATTAATAATTTGTTTAGGGGTTACCGAACGTTTTCTTTGAGTTGAAGAAATCGTTGAAAGAATTTTTTTAACATTATCAATCTCTGGTTCAACGCCGTGCAGCTGGTGGTGAGCAATAATTTTATTTAAAGCCCCCTCAAGCTCACGAATATTGTCTTGAATGTTGGTTACAATGTAGTTAATGACTTCATCTTTAAGCTGGTAGTTTTTTTCTTTGCATTTATATCGTAGAATTGCTGAACGTGTTTCCATGTCGGGAGTTGAGATGTCGGCAATCATCCCCCATTCAAACCGCGATACAAGCCTGCTTTCTAGAGCTGGGATGGCTTTAGGTGGACGATCGGAAGTTAACACCACTTGTTTATTCGCTTGATGGAGATCGTTGAAAGTGTGAAAGAAAGCCTCTTGGGTTCCTTCCTTGCCGGCCAGAAATTGGATGTCGTCAATTAGCAACACATCAACACCGCGGTAGGTTTCTTTAAATTTTTCTGCCCGATTACTAGAAATTGATTTAATAAAATCGTTGGTAAATTTTTCGCACGAAACGTATAAGATCCGTTTGTTGGGAGCGGTTTGTTTAATTTGGTTGCCAATCGCCTGCATTAGGTGAGTTTTACCAAGACCGACGCCGCCGTAGATAAACAGCGGGTTGTACACTTCCCCGGGTTTTTGAGCCACCGCGGCGCTCGCCGCTTGGGCTAGTTCATTTGCTTTACCAACGACGAAACTGTTGAAGTTATATTTTGGATTTAACCCAAACTCATTCAGGCCAGGCGTTTCTACAACCTCTTGCATCACCACCACTGTTTCTGGCTCAGCTTGGGCTTCGTTAACTTCGCTGCCGGCCTTTACTTTAGCCTCTACGCGGTAAATAAGAGTTTTAACCCGATTACCAGTGATTTTTTGCAGCGCCTTTAGGATGGCGGAATGGTATTTTTTTTCCAGCCAGGCTTTAGTAAAGGTATTGGGTACCCCAACCGTGATTGCATCTTCGTTGTATTGAGAGATAAAGGTATTTTTAAACCAGGTGGTAAAATTAGCCCGGCTAAGGGTTAATTCGAGTTCTCCAAGGGCAGCTTGCCAGATTTTTTCCTCTTCCATGTTGGCAATATATTATAATTTTTAATTAAATTGGGTAAATTGTGGCGATTTTCATTATAGCATAATCGAGTTATCCACAAAACCGTTCTAGCCAGCCCTAAATGTTTTTAAGCTGTTAATTACATGTGTATAACACCTTAATTCCCCTTGCTGCTGGGTAGGCCCTTTGACTAAGTCGTAAAGTTCTGATATTATAGTTGAGTAATTATAAGTAGAATATGCCAAAAAGAACCTATCAACCAAAAAATCGAAAGGCTAAGAAGAAGCACGGTTTTCGATCCAGGATGAGCAGTCCGGGTGGTAAGAATGTGCTAAAAAGCCGACGAGACAAAAAGAGAAAAAGAATTTCTCTTTAGGTTTATGTTGCCGACAAGCTATCGATTAACCCAAGAAAAAGACTTTCGAAGAATTACTGTTTCAGGCAAGTCTTTTTTTTCACACTTTTTTAGGCTTCGTTTAGCTAAAAATAACCTTAAAATTAGTCGATTTGCCGTGGTAATTTCCAGCCGTGTCAGTAAAAAAGCCGTGATGCGAAATCGCCTCAAACGTCAACTGCGCGAGATAATTAGGCTTAATTTAGCCAAAATTAAAGGAGGTTTTGATGTGGTGGTATCTAGCAACAGTAAAGCTTTGGACGCAAATTACCAAGAATTAGAGCAACAATTATTACAATTGCTACGTAAATCCCATTTACTATGAACGTTGTTAGCATGGCGGCTCGAGTGACCGCGCTTAAGCTTATTAGAATTTACCAGAAAAGCCTGTCGTTTGATCATGGTATATTCAGCCGGCTGTTTCCTTATGGGTATTGTCGGTTTCACCCCACCTGTTCTGAATACGGCTACCAAGCGATTGAAAAGTGGGGTATTGTTAAAGGGGGTTATATGACCATCGGCAGAGTTTTTCGTTGCAATCCCTGGAGCAAGGGTGGGTATGACCCGGTTAAATAAATAATTTAATATTCATGATTGAACTATTTAATACCATATTATTTCAGCCGCTGTTTAATTTGTTGGTATTTTTTTATAACTTAGTGCCCGGTAATGACTTGGGCGTAGCGATTATTTTACTGACGGTTTTAATTAAGGTAGTGCTGTATCCCCTTTCGTTGCAGTCAATCCGATCACAAAAGGCGTTGCAAGAGCTGCAGCCGAAGATGGATGCGATTAAAAAGCAGTATAAAGACAATAAAGAGGCCCAGGCTAAGGCGTTGATGGATCTATATAAACAGGAAAAGATTAACCCGTTATCATCCTGTTTGCCGTTGCTGGTCCAGCTGCCATTTTTAATCGCCGTGTTTCATGTTTTCAGTCGTGGGTTGAGCTCCGAAAGTTTAGATTTGTTGTATCCATTTATTCAAAATCCAGGCCACTTAAATCCAATCTCGCTTGGATTCTTTGATTTATCAAAACCAAACATTATTTTGGCGGTATTAACCGGTTTAGCACAATTTTTCCAGAGCAAAATGCTGGTGAGCACTAAACAGCCAAAAGTGCCCGGCGCGAAGGACGAAGACATGATGGCGGCGATGAATAAGCAGATGCTATATTTTATGCCGTTAATGACAGTGGTAATTGGTGCTTCTTTGCCAGCCGGTCTTTTGGTGTACTGGTTTGTAACAACGGTATTAACTGTATTGCAACAGCAACTAATTTTTGGCCGTAAGAAAATAAAGCCGGCCGAAACTACAAACAACGATGAAAATCTCAAGTAATGATTTAATCAATCTACCGGTGTACACTGAGGCCGGACAACATTTGGGCCGCATTATTTCTTTTGATATTAACATTGATAACTATCTGATTGAGAAATTTTATGTGAAAACCGGACTGATTCAGGGGCTGTGGCATGAGCAGTTGATTATTAATCCATCTCAAGTAGTCTCAATTACGAAAGAAAAAATGGTGGTAGATAATTCGGTGGAGGCTGGCGAAACAGAAGGATTAAAGAAGGTAAGCCTGTCTCCGGCCACTAAGTAGTTGGTTAGATAATCCAAAAACAAGGGTGTTTTCACCCTTGTTTTAATTAGGGATGCAGGAGTAAAATTACAATAGCCAGTATTTAGAGTTAGCATATATTTTTGGCCAAGGAACATTGACAACCAAGAGGAGGGCAAGACGGTGAGCCAGAACAAAGACCGTAGCCGCTTGAAACCAATGCAGCTAACCGATCATCATATGATTCCTCGGTCCCGACTTGGACCGGAACGAAGGAACACGCTTGGTCGGCGTAACATTAAGCGGGTGCAATGGCAATACCATGATGCCTGGCACTGCTTATTCTTGAACATGACGCCCTATGAAGCGGTAATCTGTATCATTGAGCGCCTAGCTCCCCCAGACTATTTTTCGAACGTCAGGTTGAAAGCCGTTTGGGGCGGTGCCGAGTATGAGTACAGTCTTCGGGCAGAGCGTGAGCCGATTTTGATGATCGATCACTACCGCACCAAGAAGGATTGTGATCGATTTTTGAAGACGTTGTTTGCCGGTAAGGATTGGCCGGCGATAATTTCGGAAGTGGTGACCAGCTGGTCGCCAGAAGGATATTGGCAAACCGCCGTAGTGCGGACGCACCAACGCGGACGCAGGAGCTCTTTTATGTATCAAAACCAAGAGGCCGTTTCTGCCTAGAGAGGAACGGGCCTTATTTTTTTAGAACAAGCGATTTTTGCCGACGATGATCTGGAGTTTTTTGGGGACGATTTCAATTTGGACGGGAGTTTTTAAAACCTTTTGGCCGTCGGTGAAAATGGGCACCGACTGGGAGCTACGGATGAATATTTTTTTAAACGGGATAATGCTACTGTTTAATGAGGTGGTTTTTTTGAAAAAATTAAAAAATCCCGAAGCAATTGGCTGTACTAAAATTTCTAGCAAGCCATCTTTTGGGTTGAAATAGTTGGTTTGTCCGAGATTGGAAGCTAATAACGGTTTAAAATTGCAGATACTAACTTGATCCTGGGCTTGGGTAGTCAAGCGGTATTGATCTTCGCATTCAATCGTGACTCCCTCGCTAGATAATGTGATGCTGGACAGAAAAAAAGTATCGTTAGCCTTACCTAGGTCGATACGTTCAACAATTCGGCCAGCTAAAATATTGCACGCTTCTTCCGGGGACGGGATGCCAAGCATTTGAGCAATTTTGTTGTCCGGTCCGACGGGAATAATTCCCATGGTGATATTGAATCTCGCCGCCACATTAATAACCTGGCTGACGGTTTTGTCATTACCAACCGCCACAACGGTTTTAATGCCGTTTTTTACCTCATCGCGGAGCAGCTCCTCAATGTTACGCAGCGGGGACAGACGAAAAATTTTTCCCCCGACACCTAAATCGGTTAACCGGGTTTCGATTTTTGCCACCAGTGAGCCGTACCGCTTCTCATTCAAAAAAGAATCGTATAAATACAAATACATAAAACTATTTTACCTTTTCAACCAGCGGGGTGAGTGGCTTTTCTTTTGGTTTGATATTTTTATCTACTTTTTTATAATCTTCAACTTTTTCAAAACGCGATTTTTTTTCTTCACCAGCGCTGCACTTGCCGTGCAGGACCGCGCCTGAACCAATGGTTAAAACGGTGGCTCGGACATCGCCAAAAACTTTAGCCGTGCCGGTTAATTCTAGGCTGCCGTCAACCCGGACATTGCCCTGCACCTCGCCGGCAATTAAAGCATTGGCGGCTGAAATGTTGGCAAAGATTTTAGCCTGTTCGCCGACCCGTAAATTTTTTTCCGTTTGGATATTTCCGGAAACCACCCCTTCAATAATAATGTCGCCGTTAGCAATAAAATTTCCTTCAACTTGTACGGACGGACCAATAATGGTTTCGATCTCGCCGCTTTCTTCTTTTCTAAACATAATATTAAGAGGGTTAGTGAGTTATTTTACTTTTTTATTCTAGGCCGTTTTGGCGTTACTGTCAATTTGAAATTATCTCTTGATTTATTTAGTTGGTTGTGTTATGGTAAGGTCTGTTACTATTTATTTTAACTTATGCCAGTAAAGAAAGCAGCTTTTAAAGCGCTACGACAAAGCAAGCGTAAGGCTAATATCAATCTTAAAGTTAAAAGCGACATTATCGCTTTAACTCGCCGAATTAATAAGGCGATTTTGGCGAAAGACGAAGCTAAAGCCAAAGATTGGTTAAAACAGCTCATCAAGAAAGTCGATAAAGCGACTCAGAATAAGGTGATGAAAAAAAATACTGCCGGCCGCAAGAAATCTCGCTTAACCAAAGCAGTCAACGCGCTTAGTAAAAAATAGATTCAATTTTTAATTACTAACAAGTCAAACAACAGCTCGGCGCTCGTTTGGCTTGTTTTTAATTGGTAATCAATTACCAGCAGGTGGCGGTAGATTTTTTTCAAGTTCTCAAGCTGATAGTGCCGGCAGGCCTCGGCGGTTTTTTTAATCACAAACGGGTGAAGTCCGATTTGGTAGCTGAGGCGTGCAGGCGGGTAACTCGCGCCGTGGCGTTCCATAAAGTCTTTGACGAGCAGCAGATTTTTGAATTGCCAGGTAATTTTAGCCAGTAGTTCGGTTGGCGCGGTTCCGGACTGTAATTGGTCGGCGATTAATTTTAAAGCTAATGATTTACGGCGTTGGCCAAGCGCATCGGTGAGTTTAAAAATATCATCGTCAAGCCTGGTTTTAACCAATAGCTCAACGTCGTTGGTGGTGATTACTCTTGCTTTGGCGTAGTTGATTAATTTATCAACCTCGCCGTTTAGCTGCCACAAATCGTTTCCGGTGAGGTCAACAAGCAAGCGTAACGCACCCGGTTCAATTTGAGCACCCCGCCGCTTAATTTCATCGGCCGCAAAGCGAACGACGTCTGATGTGTTTAGCAGTTCAAACTCCTGCGCATATTTTTCTTTTTTCAACTTAGCCAATAGGTTTTGTTCTCGGCTGGTGGTGGACTTGGTTTTTTTGGCCTTCGCGGGTCCGATTTCGCTTTCCCAAAATACTAAAATAGTGTCGGTGATTATTTTATTATTTAAAATATCAAGAATTTCTTTTTGGATTTTAGGGCTTTTATTTTTAGAGATTAAATCCTCGATAATCACCAGTCTTTTTTTAGCCAGAAATGCTGGCGCAAAGACCGCATTTTCAAACTCGGCCGGGTCCAGCTTGGCACCAGATAGCGTTTGCACATTAAGCCCTGATTTATCGATTTCACGGATAAATTTATCTTTGATTTGTGACAGTTTTTGGCGAGACCGAAACGTGTCTGGCCCGTATAAGAAGATAATCATAGGCGAGGTTTATTGTAGCAAAAAACCTCGTTGGTTTAAAGCCTGGCAAAATGCTACAATAATTTTATGTCAAAAACCTCAGTTGATTACTATTTATTAGAACAGGAGCGCTTGGCCGAATATCGGCGCACCCAGCCGGAGCTGGTAACGCCCAGGCGTAAACACACCTATGAAGAAATTTTAAAACACATTGGTATTGAGTTTGATTTTGGTTATTTACCCCAAGGTTATTTGAACTTATACCCCCAAGATTTTATTGTGGAAGAGCTCGATTTGGCCGGCGGTGTTAGTACTATTGAACCAAATCAACAGGAAACCGTTCCGGCTAAGCCGTCCGGGAGGTCGACGCTTTATGCCGACTTGGTGAAAGTCGGCTTTTCTAGTATTGAGGCGGTTCAGACGCTCGCCGCCGGCCTTGGTGTTGACGTCAAAGAAATTGGCTATGCTGGAATTAAAGACAAGGTAGCGATTACGAGCCAAAGAATCTCGATACGAAATTTTGAGATTGAAAAATTAAAGCAGTTCCATGGAGAGGGGGTTTTTCTTAAGAACTACACTTGGGGTAAGGGTGTTGTTGGGCGTGGCGCTATTTCGGGAAATCGTTTTACGATTACCGTGCGAACGCCGGTGACGCTGGGTCAGGGATGGCTAGACACATCCCTTAAAAAGTTAGAAAACGGCTTTTATAATTTTTATTTTTTGCAGCGGTTTGGCTCCCCTCGCCTACTAAGTCACGCTTTAGGCCGAATCATTCTACAACAAGATTATGAACAGGCCGTTAGAGTGTTTTTGTCGGATCAAGGAGTGCAAGATGTTGGGCTACTTAATCGCGTTCGCGAACAGGCCGCGCGCGATTTTGGCAAATGGGCAGAACTGGAACAGGCGTTTTCGCTACTCCCCTACACTTTTCGGTTAGAACTTGCGTTGGTACGATATCTTAAAAATCATCCCGCCGACTTTCGGGGGGCGTTAAAACAAATTGACGACCAAGTAACACTTTGGGTGTATGCGTATGCAAGCTATTTGTTTAATAAACACCTGTCCAGTTTGATTGCGCGAGCCGAAAATTTGCCGGCTGAGCTGCCCTTGTTGTTAAACCCCGCTTATAAAACGGTTGATACGTATGTTGCAAACCTTGAACGTGACGGCATTACTGACTTGGGAAAAAGCGTGATTAAAATTTTTGGTCATAATGTGTTGCAATCTAAAAATAGTACTGCCACAGTTCATCCCGCCAAGATCAATGTGGTTAAGATTATTGAGGGTGCGGTAGTGATTAATTTTGATTTGCCGAAAGCGGCTTACGCCACAACATTTTTAACCCATATGTTTTCGCTTTTTCGGGGCCTGCCCTTGCCGGAATGGCTGAATAAAGAAAAGGTGGATGGTAAAAAAATTCTGGGTCTTGGCTCGGTTGAGGATTGTGAGCAAGTTTTGGGGGACTATATTTTTACACCTCATCTAGAAGAGTAAAATTATTGAAACAAAAGGAAAGAGGCTCGACACAGACTGTTAGGTCTTGGTCGAGCCTCTTGTTGTGCGTGCAGGTTGGACCGCTACTCGTCGACTTCGTCGACGTGAGCGGTCACGGGGACTGCGCACAGTTCGTGGTTACGCACCACGAGAGCGTTTTCGGGGTCGCGATACTTGCCGGCTCCGTCATCCCACTGGCGTCCGACGAGGTTGATTGTCGCCGTCTTGTCCGGATTGCTCCAGACATGGGCATACTGCCAGGTGGTGTTGGCGAGTTCGCGCAGGGCGCGGGTGGTTCCTTCCGGCAGGTCGGCCGACGTCGTCGCTTCGCGGTCAAACGTGAGGCACACCATGTGCTTGGGTTTGTGGCCGCGCTGCGCCGGGGGTTTGGTGAAGTAGTGGGCGTCGGTGAGACGATACCCGTTATTCACCAGTCCGCGCCGGATCATCGCCGTCTGGACCATGCCCAGGTTCTGGATCACCGGCGTGCCGGTGTCCACCCTGCCTTCGCGGTGGCGTCCGATTTGGGCCTCTTCCGTTTGCCCAGACTGGACCGCCGAAACCATGTGAGTGGCATCTACCACGTGGTCGGCTTCCCGCTTCTTTACGGGGATTCCGTTCGGGATATGTTTGTCGTTGGTGAACGCGAATTTCACGATCACTCGCGACGGACCGTTCCCATTCAAACTCAAACATTGCTGCATGGCCGTTTCTCCTCTATTGTTGGCCCTATAAACCCGTTGTTTATCGCCCCATTCCCGTGAAAAGAGCAATAAATTATCATAGCATATTTGGCTTAAAAAGTCAATATATTAAACAAAAAATGGCCTTATTCAGGCCATTTTTGATAATCTTAGTTTAAATTTAGCTCAGTTTAGTAATTAATCAAAACTGGCAAGCTCGCCCCAGTTCTCCCCGGCTTTCAGGTGGGTTTCCACTGGTGCGCGGAGCTTATAAATTCCTTCCATGGCAGTTTTAACAAACACTGCTACTTGTTTAAGGTCAGCCTCGGGTACCTCAAAGACTAATTCGTCGTGGACTTGTAAAAGCATGCGGGCATCAGGACAGATGTTAGGCAGACCCTGATGGATCTCAATCATCGCGAGTTTCATTAAGTCGGCGGCGGTGCCTTGGATAGGGTGATTAATTGCCGCGCGTTCGGCAGCGGCACGAATTTGTTGGATGTTGGAGTTAATTTCCGGAAAATACCGACGGCGGCCAAACCAGGTTTCAACGTATCCTTTGTCAGACGCAAGTTCTTTGGTTTTGTCTAAGAAATCTTTAATGGAGTGGTGAATTTCAAAATAGCGGTCAATAAAATCCATAGCGCGTTGACGACTAATACCGGTGCCGGCGGCTAGACCCCACGCTCCCTGGCCATAAATAATACCAAAGTTAACGGCTTTGGCGGCGTAGCGCATTTCTTTAGTAACTTTTTCCAGCGGCACCTCGTTGATTTCGGCAGCGGTGCGAGCGTGAATGTCCTCTCCCTTTTTGAATGAAGCAATCATTTTTTCATCATTAGCGAGTGACGCGATAATACGTAGTTCAATTTGGGAATAGTCAGCCGACAACAGTCGGTAGCCCTTAGGCGCCACAAAGGCTTTACGAATTTGATTGCCTAGTTCGGTGCGAATGGGAATGTTTTGGAGGTTTGGTTCGGACGAACTCAAGCGACCGGTAGCCGCTACCGTTTGATTAAAACTGGTATGTAGTCGAGCGGAATTATCAACTAGTTTAGGTAAGGCATCAAGATAGGTTGATTTTAATTTAGTCAGCTCGCGATATTTAATAATATGATCAATAATTTTGTGAGACCCCTGGAGTTTTTCGAGTTCAGCCGCGGCGGTTGAAACACCAGTCTTGGTATGAGCCAGGCCTTGCGTTGAAATATTTAATTTCTCAAATAAAATTTCTTTCAGCTGCAAGGGTGAAGCAATGTTAAACGTTGTGCCGGCCAGTTTGTAAATTGTGTCTTCAAGCGTTTTAATGTCTTTGGTCACCGCTTTGCTCATTTGATTTAGAAACTTAGTATCAAGTAATACGCCATTTTTTTCCATATTGGCTAACACCGGCACCAAGGGCATTTCAATTTTTTCAAACAAGCCGAGATTATTTTTAGTTTCTAATTCCACGCGCAGTGGTTCAACCAGCCGCCAAGTAAAATCGGCGTCTTCACAAGCATAGTCAGATACTTGATCAAGCGGCACGTCTTTAAGGGTAATCTGTCCCTTGCCCTTGCCAATTAGGTCGGTAATCGGCTGCATTTGATAGCCTAATTCCGTAAACACCAGTCCGTCTAAATTGTGTTGACGACTGCCGGGGTTAACAAGATAGGAGGCAATCATGGTGTCAAAGTGGACACCCCTAACATTAATGCCGGCGTGATCCAGGCTTTCTAAGTCAAACTTGATATTGTGTCCGGCTTTTTTGATGGTAGCGTCTTCAAGAATCGGTTTGATTTGGTTCAGCCATTCAGGTTTAGCAACCAGATAATAGGCTTTGCCGGCTTGCCAAGCGACACTAATACCAAGTAGTTCGCTTTGAAACGGGTCAAGGCCGGAAGTTTCAGTGTCCAGCGCAAATATTTTTTGGGCAGTAAGTTCTTTAAAGAATTTTTTAAAGTCGATGTCGGTGTTGACTAAGCGATAATCGAATTTTTTTGATTTGGTTTTAGCCGACGATTCAAACCTAAAGCTGTCTTGGCCCTTGGGTGTGCCTTTGGCTAACTCTTTTGGTAGTTTGGCAATTAGTGATTTAAATTCCAGTTCCTGAAATATGTCTAATACCCGGTTGATATCGTAACCTTCAACTTTGGAATCGGTAAGCGAAAAGTTAATCGGTACGGTATCGACCAACTGAGACAATTCTTTTGACATGAAGGCTTCTTTTTTTTGTTCAGATAACAGCTTACGGTAGCGTTCGGTAATTTTTGGTGAGCCCAAATTATTATAGAGGTTTTCTAATGTCTTAAATTGTTGTAGCAAGCTGATCGCGCCTTTTTCGCCGATGCCGCGAACACCCGGAATATTGTCGGATGGGTCACCGCGCAATGCTTTATAATCAACGATTTGTTCCGGGGTGAGGCCATCAAAGCGTCGACGGACTTCATCGGGCGTGTAAATCAAGGTATCAGAAATGCCTTTATGCATGGTTAAAACTTCCGTGTTATCATCAACAAGCTGCAGCGTGTCCATGTCACCGGTAACAATAACGGATTTAATTTTTTCAACGTCAGGGTGGCGCGTCAGGGTGGCAATCACGTCGTCGGCCTCAAACCCTTCCTGCTCATAGATTGGGATATTAAAAGCCCGAACTATTTCTTTAATCCGGGGGAACTGTTGATAGAGCTCATCAACCTGCTTGGTGCGGGTAGCTTTGTACTCGGTGTATTGTTTATGGCGAAATGTCGGCGCGGCCAAATCAAAAGTAACAGCCAGGTAATCTGGTTTAAGATCTTTTAGGACTTTTAACAGCGTCATGGTAAAGCCGTAAACCGCGTTAACAATCTCGCCGTTTTTAGTAGTCATGGTCGGCGGCAGAGCGTGAAAGGCGCGGTGGACTAGGGCGTTACCGTCAATGATGACGAATTTTTCTTGTTTTTTAGCCATAGAAGCATTATAACATCTTTGTTTTAGATAAAGAAAAAGCGCACCAATATTTCTAATAGGTGCGCGTGACAATAAAGATCGGATTAGCTTTGCGCCAAAATTGTGGCGCGGCGGTCTGGGTGTTGTCCGCTGACAAAACCCTTGCCGTCGGCGGCCAGGAGTAGGCCTCTCACGAATACCGGTTGGGTAAAAACGTTGTTGGCGCCAGCGGCAATGCAGCGTTCGGCTAATTGCCTGTAGAGTTCCTCGGTTGCCGTCAGGGCGACAACCGTTTCAGCCGTTCGCAATTTTCGCGTCCGGCTGATTAGTTCCACGTCGTCGGCGTTTTCTAACCGGATAATCAACGGCTTGAGGCCGTGTTGAGCTGTCCAGTCGGCCAAGTGATCAACATCCGAAAAGACTTGAACGCGGATGTTAAAATCGCTGATTTGGACTGCCAGGGCGTGCAAGGCATCATTGAGGTTACCTAGCAGGCAAATCGTTTGATGGTTAGTAACCAATCAGTTACTCCTTTAGCCAAGCTGTTGTCGGACATTGATTCCGTAAAACGCTTCCAACCGGGAAAACGTTTCCGGGGCGTTATGATGAACTTCATCCAAAGCTTGCCGGCAGGCAGCCTCGGCTGAATCATCAACCGGTCCAAGCGGCGGCCGCATGGTACCGGTATCAAGACCAAGGATGCGCATCATGGTTTTGATGGCGCAGGGGTTGGGCCACTTGTCGGTGACGTGGCTTTGGGGATCGTGGTTAGTTCGCGGTCCGGCTGAACTGACGCCAACTTTACCAAACAGCGGGTTGAGTTGTTGGTTAAGTTGGCGGCCAAGCGCACAGTTGCGACGAAGAATGGCCTTAACCATCCGGTCAATCGGGTTTGGGATGATGTTACTCATCACCGAAATCACACCGTCGCCGGCAATGCCGTCGGCAATCATCATGTCAGCAGTGATGGCGTCATCGCCGCTGAAAATCTTGAAATGCTCAAGGATCCCAATTTCGTTTTGGACCAAGAAGCGCGTCCGGCGCATGTTTTCAAGATCGCCTGTTGCCTCTTTGACCGCACGAACGTTGGGGCACTCTTGCGCCAAGATCGCCAGGTCAAGCGGCTCAAGCTTGCAGCAGGTGCGTCCCGGGATGATGTAGGGCACGACCAGACATTTGGGGTTGGCGTGGTAGACGGCTCGCGCAATCGGTTGGTGGTAGTGTTGGCGCAATTGAGCCGAAGCTGGCTTGTTGTAATAAGGCTCAACCAGCAAAACCCCGTCCGCGCCATCTTCGGCCGCCTCAATGGAGGCTTTGAGGGCTTCGGCGGTGTTATTGCTGCCAGTGCCGGCCAGAACAAAGACTCGACCCTTGGTCCAAGAGATCACGCGCCTGATTAGGCGGTAGTGTTCTTCCCAGGTTAGGGTTGGGCTTTCGCCGGTGGTGCCGCAAGGCAGTACGCCAGCCACGCCTTGGCTGATTTGAAATTCCAGGTTGCGCTGCAGGCGCTCCCAATCAATTTCGCCGTTTTCGGTGAACGGCGTCACCAGGGCGGTGGTTACGCCCACCAGTCGCGACTGTGGTTTTTCCATGACTTAACCTCTGGTTGTGTTTGGCCAAATTTTACAGGGCAAAAACTTGAAGCAGAAAAAAACTACTTCTGCTAAACATAGTAAAAATGTTGTTTTTTGTCAATTATTTTGGTAAAATAATTCTAAGTTTATGTATCTTCATAAGATTGAAATTCAGGGCTTCAAGTCATTTGCCCAAAAAACCGTCATCGAATTTCCACGACCCGGCTCCGGGTCTCCTTTAATTAAAAACGGTTTGACTCATAAAAATGAACCGCAACTCCCCCAAGGGGTTTGTGGGATTGCTTGTATTGTGGGCCCAAATGGTTCGGGTAAGTCTAATATTGTGGACGCCATCCGTTGGGTACTAGGTGAACAAAGCCTGAAAAGTTTACGGGGCAAAAAGTCACAGGATGTTATTTTTGCTGGTTCAGAGCAAAAGAATAAATTGAGCTTAGCCCAAGTATCGTTGCACGTTAATAATGAAGACGGCGCGATGCCGGTTGATTATCAAGAAGTCGTGGTGTCACGAAAGATTTTTCGAAATGGCGAAAGTGAATATCGAATTAACAACAGTAAGGTTCGGTTACAAGATGTTTTATTGTTACTTGCCCGGGCCAATTTTGGGCAAAAGAGCTATAGTATTGTATCGCAGGGTTCCATTGATCAAGTAATCATGGCTAGCCCCAATGAACGCAAAGATTATTTTGATGAAGCGGTCGGCGTTAAACAGTTTCAGCTTAAGCGTGATCAGTCGTTAAATAAATTGGAGAATGCCTGGAATAATTTACGCCAGGTGGACGCCCTCTTAACTGAAATTACTCCCCGCCTTAACTCTTTGACGCGTCAGGTCAAGCGGTTGGAGCGCCGGGAAAAAATTGAACATGAATTGCGCGAGATGCAGCAGCAGTATTATGGTTGGATGCATACGAATCTGGAAAATCAGATCAACGAGTTAAAACCAAAATTACAAACAATTGAACAAGGTCTTAAGAATAAAGAATCAGAACTACGAGAATTACAGCAGCAGTTGCGTACTTTAGAAAAGCAAGAATCGCGCACTAGCGTTTTTAGCGAACTGCAGCAGAAGTATCAGCAAGCGTTGGAGCAAAAGAACAAGCTTCGCGAAGAACAGTTGATGCTGCAAAATAAAATTGAAATTGCCAAAAATCGCATTGTTGATAAAGCCGTGGCTATGCCAACCTCCGAAATTATTAGCCGACTAAAAGAAATTGAAAAGTTGCAGGAAAGTATCGCGACTAATGTGGCGTCAGCCGAGCCGGCCGCCATGGCCCAGGCGCGCGAAGATATCCGAGAGTTGGCTCGGTTGATTAAAGAATTGGTTAGTCAGCTGGAAAATCCACGCAGCAAAGAGCAGACCAAGGCCGAAGTTGATCCGCAGCTACTTGAAGATTTGCGGGATGTTGAGAAAGATTTGCAGGCAATTGAGTCCCGAGTGGGTGCCGCACAAAAAGATATTGAGAATTTTAATCAGCAAGAAGAAAAACAGAAAGGGAAATTCTTTGATCTGCAGCGGCAGATTACCAAATATCAAGACGAATATAACCGCTTTAGCAATGAGGTGTCAGGTCTACGGGTGGAAATGGCTCGGCTAGAAACCAGGCAGCAAGACCTGCGCTCAGAAATCAAGGAAGAAATGCACGGACTTGATTGGCTAAAAGAATATACTGCTCGTCGGATTGATGAAGCTGAATTGCGGTCGGAGATGCTTAAACTAAAACGCCAGCTGGAGTTGATTGGCGGCGTGGACCCCGAGACCGTAAAAGAATACGAAGAGACAAAGGAGCGGTTTGATTTTCTAAATACCCAGGCGGAAGATTTGCGTTCGTCC
This sequence comes from Candidatus Buchananbacteria bacterium, assembly GCA_013359225.1. Taxonomy (NCBI): domain Bacteria; phylum Candidatus Buchananiibacteriota; species Candidatus Buchananbacteria bacterium. The sequence continues at coordinate 58,777 of JABWCG010000004.1, forward strand.
ATTAATAGTTTGGAGCAAGTGATTAACGATTTGGATGATAAAATCCAGATTCAGTTTGACCATGCATTCAAGAGTATTAATCGAGAATTCACTCACTTTTTTAATATACTGTTTGGTGGCGGTAAGGCGGAACTGGTTTTGATTAAGGAAGATGAGGCCGAAAAAGAAAAAACCAAGACAGCCGCTTCGGTCGCCGAGAGTGAAAATAGCGAAGATGGTGGTCAGCCAGTTAGCATTTTACAAACTTTAACTGAAGCGGAAGAAAACTTAAGCCCAAAACGATTTTTGAAGAAGAAGACCGGTAAAGTTATTACCGGCATTGATATTGTTGCCACTCCTCCCGGTAAAAAAGTTTCCTCAATCAATATGCTGTCTGGCGGCGAGCGCTCGCTTGCCTCAATTGCTTTAATTTGCGCAGTGATTGCCAACAATCCTTCACCGTTTGTAATTTTAGACGAAGTTGACGCGGCATTAGACGAAGCTAACTCTCAGCGTTTTGCTAAAATTATTTCTGAACTTGAGCATAAGACTCAATTTATCGTGATTACTCACAACCGTGCGACCATGCATCAGGCCGATATTTTGTATGGTGTGACTATGGGCGAGGATGGCATTTCCAAACTAATCAGCTTGAAACTGGAACAGGCCGAAAAGATTGTTCGACAATAAGCGTTTTAGCATAACCAGTGATCCGTCGCGATGGCTGGTTCATTTTTTTAAAAATGAAACTAAAGAAAAAATTAAAAATTATTGCCGTTATTCCGGCTCGCTATCAGTCATCCCGATTGCCTGGCAAGCCGTTGGCGTTGATTGATGGCAAGCCAATGATTCAGTGGGTCTATGAACGAACCAAGGCTTTTATAGATTTTGAAGATGTGATTGTCGCCACTGATGATCGGCGGATATTTGATACAGTGTCGGCTTTCGGTGGCAAAGTTGAAATGACCAGCCCGGGCCACCTAACTGGTACGGACCGGGTGGCTGAAGTGGCCGCCAGACATCCGGATGCTGATGTGGTTGTTAATGTGCAGGGTGATCATCCGTTTGTGGACAACAGCTTGTTTGAAAGACTGATTGCGCCTTATTTTATGTATAACCCACCGGCGGTAGTAACGCTTGCCAGCCCTTTGGTGCTTAGTGATTTTACCAACGACAATGTGGTAAAAATTGTTTGTGATAACCGCGGTAGAGCGATTTCATTAACCAGAACATTAATATCCACTGACCAGTATCGGGCTAGTCGGCATATCGGGCTGTATGCCTTTAGGGCTAAGTCTTTACGTATTTATACAACATTAAAACAAAAACCGTTGGAGCTTGAACGGCACATTGAGATTTTAAGATTTTTAGAATATGGCTACCCCGTTTTGGCTATCAGGGTTGAGGATGCCGGGTTAGCGGTCGACACCCCCCATGATTTAATTGCCGCCAATGATTTTGCCAAACAGGTAAAAACTAAAACGATAAAAAGAATTATTTGTTGTCAGAGTACTCATGGTTTGTTAGCAGCGTTAGCCGCAGCTAAATTTATTGAATCTAAAACCACCGATCGGGTGGAATATGTAAATTATTTGGTGGTGTATGGATTAACCTGGCGACTAGACTTAGACGCACGAGACCAGGAAGTATTTTTGATGATTAAGCAGATGGCACAGGCAGTAATGCCGTGGGCAGCTGTGGCATATCTTTCAAATCGGACGTTTACTGAAGCATTAACTAAAGATTCAACTGTTAATTTAACGCAGCTGATATATAGTATTGTGGGAACCGAAAGTGCAAACGAAGTTTATCTGTGTCGTAATCGGGATTTTTTTGGTAGCCGGTTGTTACAGGCATACAATTCGGCAACAAAAGTATGTTACGGCGACGGGCTTGGTATTTACCACGATCAAGATGTTGTGACACACGAGTATTACCGAGAAAGCATTATGCAAAGTCTGGTTACCTTCCGTTGGTGGCGGCTGCTTAAATTGCTGATTCGCTGGGTTGACGTGTCATTAATCGATCGTGAACGCTTCCAAAATTTAACTTCCGGTTATCCGATTTTAAACAAAGCAAAGATTCGGCCGTATTATCGCTATGCGTTTGATTTTGGGTGCTATCTTTTCCCCGATGGCATGGGGTTTGGTTCCGGGGACACTATTAGAAAATATCAATTGTCGCCAGATATCTTTGTGAAACTTATTGATATGATAGCCCAGTCATTTGATTATAGTTTTTTGGCGGATCTAAAAAATAAAATGATTGGCCGCAATGTGGTAGTATTCTTGTTGACTGATTTTTCGCCCGGCCGAGAGCTTCAGCTGGCAGACGAAATCGCTGCTTATGGGGAATTTCTAGATAAAAAAGTTGATAAAAAGTCTTTGGTGCTGCTTAAGGTTCACCCAAAGACTGAGCAGTATAAAATTGATAAGCTAAAAACGTTTTTTATGCAAAAACACCCGGATGTTATGATGATTGATTACCGGCAATTTTTATATATGCCGTTTGAAATAGTATTTCAGGCCTTGTTTGCAGATTTGTTGGCTCAAAAAAAATGTAGAGTGCAGCTAGTTGCTTTCCGTACTTCAACGTTGGGAGTAGCAAAAATTTTTGGTGTTTCTTCGGCCATCGGCTTTGGCTCACAATTGGTGTTAAAATATTTTAACAAATCAAATATTTTGCATCGTCTGTGGGAAGAACACCTTACGAAAAAAGCCCTCCAAAAGATTATGGAGTCACGGTAAATTGGCCCACTTTTAAGCTAAAGGGTAAATATGCCGTCTTTGTAGATGGTTTTTTGTTTGCCATTTTTGAGAGTGGCAATTACCTCTCGCTTGGCTGTTGAGATAATGTCGGTGTGGACAGTGCTGTCATTAAAGCCTAAACGTTTCCAGCCGGCTTTAGTGACTTTAGCCGCCGCACCGTCGTACGCATCGTGGTACGACGCCCCGAGCGCAATGTGAGTGTTGCCGTGCGGGCCGCCGATGTTTTCATCAAACAAAGTTTCGGCCATAAATTTAGTGATATGAGAAAATCGTTTGTCGGTTAGTGAAAACTCCCCCACCTTATCGGCATTGGGAGTGGCGATCATGTTTTTTAAGAGTAACTCATTTTTTTTCGCCTTGCTTTTAATGACGTGGCCGTTTTTGAATTCCAGTTCAATGCCCGTAATTAAGTTGCCGTAGCGGTAGAGCGGTTGGTTAAATTTAATCCAGCCATTAGTTCCTCGCCAATCCGGCGAGGTAAAAATTTCAAAACTTGGAATGTTGTTTCCACGTCCTCCGAGGAAGCGGCGTTGGTCACCGATTGTGATATGTAAATCCGTATCCGGACCGACAACATGAACTTTTTTGATTTGTAATTTGTTTAGTTTATTGATGGTAACTTGAATTTGTCCGGCGACGGCCTGCCATTTTTTGACTGGTGCGCCGTCGGTCAAAAAGCAGGCCTTGATAATTTGCTGCCAGTATTCTTCTAGGCTTAATCCGGCTTCGTCCGCCATCGCCTGGGTACCATAGAGCCCAAGCGTCCATGAAAACTTACCTTCGTTTTCTTTTCGTCGTCGCCAGTCTAGGTATGGCTTAAACGCCAGACCGCGCTGCATAATTTTTTGTGGATCAACTCCTTTAAGAGCGTGTTTGTCCGTTTCGGCGATAATGTAGATCATGTGATCAACCTGGTTGATGAGTCCGCGCATGTATTGTTTGGGGAAAAACGTCAACTGTTGATCGTTGGCCAGAACATAAAATTCCTTTTCAAATGGATAATCTTTGTCGGAATCAGGCCGGTAATCGGTAATCACATGCCCGCCGGATTTCAACACCGCGCGGCGAATTGCCATGAGCAGTGGCTTGGCGGCTTCGCTGATCGTTAAATAGGCTGTCTCGTTTGGCCTAATCCCCTGGCCTTGATTGAGGGCAAAATTCACCAAGACGTCAGCGTAATTTTCTAAAATTTTGTTTGATGGTGTGTAGATCGTGTGTTTCATAGTATTGGTATTATAGCAGTAGATTATCGGCTTGACTATTGGGTTAAAATATGCAAGAATAAAGCAACCTTACCTATCTATTGATAAATAAGGAATAGTCGACGCTCGCGGCTCCGGCGATAAAATGGAGCCATTATTAATTCACTAGGTATTTTTTTATACCCTAAAAATATTACCCTATGCTAAAAATTAGATTAGCCCGCGTGGGCAAGAAGAAACGACCGGCCTATCGATTTATCGTTTCAGAAAGCGCCCGCGACACCTACGGCAAAGCTTTGGAAATTCTTGGGCACTATAACCCCTTTACCAAAGTAACCGAGGTTAAAAAGGACCGCATTCTCCACTGGATCAGTAAAGGTGCTCAGCTTTCGCCAACGGTTCACAATATGTTGATTGATCAGAACGTGATCAAGGCCGAAAAAGTTAAGGCGTCAAAATCAAAGAAGAAAGGCGCTGACGCAGAAAGCACTGCCGCCCCGGCGGCAGCTGAAAAACCGGCTGAGACGCCCGCGGCAACTGAAGAAAAAAAGGAAGAAACTCCGGCCGCCTCATAAAAACATAGTTTACGAATATAGTGTTAAGCACCTCCGACCAGTAATCGTCGGAGGTGCTTTGATTTGGCGGTGAATTTGACATTTGTCGGTACTTTGCTACGATAGTGATATGAAATTCAACCTATTAATGAAATCTTGTCAGTCATCATCATTGTCATCAGGCCTCTCAAATTCTGGGGGAAGGTTGGTTTTTACCTAAATATAAAAGCAATTTAGTTAGCAATCAGCCTTTCACCTGTTGAGAGGCTGATTTTTTAGCGTCAGAAGCTCTTTTCACTTGTTATCTAACGTTAAGGAGGGTGGTTTGATGAAAGCGTTATTGCTGGATGGTCTTGACGGTGTTGCCGCCAACATTTTTGAAGCCGCGGGCATTGAAGTGACGCTGGCCAAAACAATTGACCGGCCGGATTTGCTTCGGCAGGTCGGCGCTTACCATTTTTTGGGAGTTCGCGGTGCGACGAAAATTGACCGTGAATTGCTGGATGCGGCCACCACCTTAGTGGCGGTTGGTCGTGGCGGTGCCGGTATGAACGGCATTGATGTTGACTACGCGACGCAGCGGGGTGTAGTGGCGTTTAATACGCCCGGCGCCAACGCTGAGTCGGTGGCTGAATGTGTAATTGGGGTAATACTTGACGCCTTACACCGGTTGCACAAGGGGTCAACCGGCATGGCGCAGCACACTTGGCTCAAGAAACAGTGCAATGGCAATTCGCTTCGTGGCCGAACCGTCGGCGTTGTCGGTTTCGGCTATGTCGGCAAGTGGCTGGCCCGGTTGTTGGAACCGTTTGGCGTTCGGGTTTTGTCTTATGACATCAATCCGACAGCTGAACTGCCTTGGGTACCGTTTGTGCCGCTGCCGGCACTGCTGGCTGAGTCTGATGTCGTCAGTTTGCATTTGCCGCTGACTTCATCAACCCGCGGCCTGGTCAATGCCGACTTTCTAAATCAGCTTAAACCCGGCGCGTTACTGGTGAATTTCGCCCGCGGTGAGCTGATTGACGAAGCAGCTGTGGTGGCGGCACTGGCCACTAATCAACTGTTTGGCTACGCCACCGACGTATACCCTCAGGAACCGCCAACTGCTGAATACTATGCGGCTAGTCCGTTGTTTAGCCGGCCCGAGCTTTTTACCGATGGTCGACTGATTATGACGCCGCATCTCGCAGCCAGTAGCGAAGAAGCACAGCAAACAGTTTCAGAAGCATTGGCCAAGCGCGCCGTCGCCTACCTGAAGGAAGGCAAAATCCCCTGGGGTGCTAATTTCCCGATTTTCTACCTAGCGAGCGTGGCTGATGCGCGGCTGATTGTTTTTCATCCCGACGAGCAAGGGATGGAAGCAGCGGTCCTGGGAGAGGTTAAGGGGTTTGCCAACATCGCCGCCAGCATTAATCAGCGCGTCGCACCGGGCGGCGTTGCCTATACCGTGATTGATGTTGACGGTGCACTTTCTCGTGAACTGATTAATCGGGTCAAGCATCTTCCCGGCGTTATTGCTGTTCATTGTGCTTAAGGGCATTACGGCTTGTTAATTTGATTAGCAAGCCGTTTTTATATTGTTACTAATCACGTTGACAAATCAAATATTTATGCTATAATAGGTATGTTCCTTTCTTAATCCAAGGAACTTTACCAGACTGTTTTTCGACAACCATCTTGGTTGTTTGTAAGGTCGGCAGTACTGGTTGCTATCGAAGTAATCGTTTTGTTGGTTAATGCTAATAAAACGAGGAACGAAATCTTGATATATGGCTGAAAAGTATTCCGATCAAGAGTTTGTCGAATACGTTGTTAGAGCGATTGTCGCTAATCCTAACGACGTCAAGACAGAGCGCAGCGTTGATGAGATGGGTGTGTTAATCACCCTTCATCTTAACCCAGCTGATATGGGTTATGTTATTGGCCGACAGGGCCAAACAGCTCGTGCTATTCGAACCCTGCTTAAAATTGTAGGTGCTAAGAATAACGCCCGAGTTAACCTAAAGATCCATGAACCAGAAGGTTCACGACGATCTTCAAGATCTGCTGACGCTGACACTTCAGTTGTCGACGATCTCAAAATCTAACCTATTAGATTTTTAACAAAACCCCGCCTTTGGGCGGGGTTTTGTTTTAGTTTTATAAAATGATAAGATAAATAAATGACTCAGCTAACCGAAAATCAACTTGAAACTCCAGTCGCCTTTTTTATCTATCGCCGAGCGAGCCTGACGGCTAAGTCGTTTGCCGCCATCAGTGAGGTTCGACCAAAAAGACT
>JABWCG010000005.1 GCA_013359225.1 Candidatus Buchananbacteria bacterium
CTCGATGATGATGTTGCAGACCGACGGCAGTTGGTGGACGTGGAGTCTGACGCACCCCAATGATTACAACTATTCGGAAATCCGTTGCTATGTCGTGCCAAAAGACACAAATCCGCCGGATTGCTATCCGCAGCTCCAGCTTGAGCCGCCCGTCATCCCTTCAGCCGTGGCGATTGCGACCGCGACGCGCTGACCAGGCCAAACCGTTCTTTTGTGACCCTCACCTTGTAGGCTTAAGGTGAGGGATTTTTATTTACCAAAAATGAAAAAGCAGGTGTCTAAGACTTCAGACACCTGCAGGGTTGGTTTGGGATTGGTTGTTGGTGTGCTCGCCTAGACGACAGCGAGGACTTCGTGAACGCGCTTGCCGCGTTTCCCGGTGACGACGATGCGCGTCGCGGCGTCGGCCATGATACGGGTGGTGCCGTTGTTGGCGACGATCGCGTTGACGATGTTGACGTCCGACCATGGTTCCAGACCGAGGATCACGCGACGGATTGAGTCGTCATAGCAGACTTTATCCGTCACCGGACCGCCGTCGCCTTTCTGCAACGTTTCGCGTACCCGAAAGCCGTTGCCCTCGGGCATTTGGCAGAAAAAGACCTTGGTCGGCCCAACACTGGCAGTAACCGGCTGGCCCTCTTCTCGGTAGACGACCGGCTTGCTGGTGTGAGCGCCGATGATGTCGGCGCGGACTGTGGCCCCGTGTGTGACGCCTGCTTCTTCCATGCGGTCACGCAACACGTGGGGCTGCTGGTATCGGCTTGCTCGTGCCATAAACTGGTTTCCTCCTTTTCCAGTTGACCAACTTTCGATTTTTTTGTTTGCCCAAACCAAACCCTAAGATATTGATACTGTCCCACATTGTTTGGCCAAAGTCAATTATAATCTTGAAATTTTGGCTAAAATATTGTTATAATAATTACAATGAAAATTCGTTGGCAAAAGTCTGCTTTAACCTTTTTAGGCCTAGCGTTAGTTCTAGGCAATTTTTTATTGACCACGCCGGTTCGGGCTGAATTACAGCTGGTGCGTTCGGCGGACTTTGGCACTATCTATTATATTGATAGCCGCGGCGTGCGCCACCCGTTTCCTAATGAAATTACTTATCGCAGTTGGTATGGTGCTGATTTTTCTAAAGTCGTCACGGTTGGCAACGAATTTTTAGCGAATTATCCGCTGGGCGAGAATATCACCATTAGACCGGGAACATATTTGGTAAAAATTAGAACCACCTCGCCGGTTTATGCTGTTGAGCAAGGCGGGGTGTTGCGAGAAATTCAAAACGAAAGTATTGCGGAAAGTATTTATGGCGCCGACTGGTCAAAGCGGGTGGTGGACGTACCCGACGTATTTTTTGAAAATTACCAAATTGGTCAACCAATTAAGCACGATTACACGATTCCCGAAAGCGTCTTATATTTTAATTCCGACCTAAAAAAATATTTCTATAAAAATGCAGGCTTACTCCGGGCGTTTGCCGACGACGAGGCGCTAGCAAAAAATTATTTTGATAAAAGTTTTGCAATTAGTGCCAACCGAACGTTTTATGAACGGGAAAAACCGATTCAGGGTTTTGATAAAAATGTTTTTGATCCGATTGCTTTGCCGATTGCGGACCGCCGTGACTGCGAAAACAAAAAATTAAAGGCCGCTGTTATTCTTTTGGCCGACGAAGAATATTCGTCCGACGAAGTGGCGAAGGTTCAACTGATTAAAAATGCGGCGAGTGAAAGGTATCACTGGGCCACGGACGGTTTTGGTGAAATTGATTTTGATTATCCAACCACCATTTTATTAGACGACGGCTATTTGATCCGCAAACGAAACGACGGCACCACGGAAGTCCGCAACGAAGCGATCAATACATTTTATGATAATAATCCGGATGAGTTTGATTTCATTTTTGTCTGGACTAATTTTAAAATCCCAACCGAAGACACTAACGAGATTGCGCATTTTGTGCCAGTGACAAATAAATGGGAGGGTATTAATAAAGGTTCGCTGGACCGCTCATCAATTTTTGGCAGCCAGGGCAAACTTAAAGGCGTGGTGATGATGGGCAATATTAATAAATATAATCCGGGCACCACGGAAGGTTTGGATGCCGCATTAAACGTGGTGTTGCACGAAATTTTGCATCAATGGTCGGCATACATTAATTTTGATGACGACGGCAAAAACAACAATGCGCTTCTGAGAAACGACGATTTTTTCCATTGGAGCATTTACGCCGGATTCATTTCGCCGCTTGGCGGCAGCGGCTGGATTGATAACGGCGACGGAACGTTTACTTCCGGCTTGACCAAATTGGCAAATACGAACCGCCGCGCATACAGCCAACTTGATTTGTATCTGATGGGGCTTGTTGATAAAAGATATGTAACGCCTATAATGTATTTAGAGCCACTGATTAAGGATGAGGTTGCTAATACCATTAAAGCTACGCCTCAGTATGTGACAATTGACCAGATTATCAAGGCTAATGGTCCGGTCAAGTGTAGTATTGATTAATTATATGGCAAACGAACATCAAAAAATTCAATCGCAAGCAGTTGCCTCTTTGGCCGAGCAGGTGCTTGAAATTTTTAAGAAAGTTTCCCCGGAAGTTTCGGCCGGCGATATCAATCTTGAATTTCCGCCGGACGCTACGCTGGGCGATTATTCAGTGCCATGTTTTATTTTGGCGAAAAAAATAAAAATGGCTCCGGCGGCTTTAGCCCAGCAAGCAGCGGAAGCCTTTGTGCCCACGCCGTTTATTAGTCAGGTGAAAGTCGCCGGGCCGTATTTTAATTTTTTTGTTAATCGGCAAAATTTCATGGCGGCGGTTTTTGCGGAAATTGGCAAAGCCAAAAGTGGTTATGGTGGCTCAAAAATTGGCAAAGGCCAAAAAGTAATGGTGGAATATTTTTCGCCAAACACCAATAAGCCATTGACGGTTGGACACGTTCGAAACATTTGTTTGGGTTCTACGATTGCTAATCTCTTTAGATTCAGCGGCTATAAAGTAATCACTACGACACTATATAATGATCGCGGCATTGCGATTGCCAAGGCAATGTTGGGATATCAAAAATGGGGCAAAAATAAAACGCCGAAATCAGCCAAGATGAAGCCGGATCATTTTGTCGGCAGTTTTTATGTTCGATTTTCACAAGAAGAAAAAACTAATGAGCAATTGAGCAAAGAAGCTTTGCGGATGTTGCAAGCATGGGAGAATGACGATAAAACCGCGCGCGAATTGTGGCAGAAGCTAATGACGTGGGTTTTGGAAGGTTTTAAGCAGACGATCAAGAAATTTGGCATTGAACGGTTTGACGAGGAGTATCACGAAAGCGAATTTTACGATAAAGGCAAGCAAGTAGTAGAAGACGGTTTGAAGAAGGGGGTGTTTGTTAAAAATCAGGAAGGGTTAGTGTATGCTGAATTGGAAAAGTTTAAGCTGCCAAACAAAATTGTGCTGCGGCCGGATGCCACCAGTCTATATATTACCCAAGATTTATACCTCGCCTATTTAAAGGATAAGCATAATGCCGACTCATCAATTTACGTGGTCGGTTCGGAGCAGGATTTATATTTTCAGCAGCTATTTAAAATTTTGGAGCTGCTTGGTTTTAAAAATGCTGAGCGGTATCATCATTTGTCGTATGGGATGATTCGTTTACCGGAAGGCAAAATCAAATCCCGCGAAGGCCTGGCGGAAGGAACTGGCGCAGATGACTTATTGGCTGAACTTGAATCATTGGCTAAAGAAGAAATTGTTAAGCGTTCGCCGGAATTGGATGAAAAAGAAATCGGCGCGCGCGCCGAACAAATTGCTTTAGGGGCGCTGAAATTTTATATTTTGGCGGTTGATCCGAAAACGACAATGATTTTTAATCCCAAACAGTCAATCGCTTTTACCGGAAAGACCGGACCGTATCTGCAGTATGTCTATGCCAGAATCAACAGCATTTTTGCCAAAGCACAGGTAAAGCCAAGCGCCAAAGTTGATGCCAAACTTTTGACTGAGCAAGTGGAGTTTGATTTGGTAAAGCTGTTGGCAAAATTCCCTGAAGTGGTTAGTCAGTCGGTTAAACGGTTTGATCCGTCTGAACTTTCAAGTTATCTTTTTGATCTGGCAAAAACTTTTAGTTTGTTTTACGAGCAGGTGCCGATTTTACAAGGCGATAAAAAGATTCAAAAAACTAGACTGCTTTTGATTAAAGATATTCAGTTGGTATTGGCAACGGGGTTGGGGCTTTTGGGAATCACCACGTTGGAAAAAATGTAAAAATTTTGATTTAGACTTTTTAGTAAAAAAATATTATACTAGAAAGCGGTATGGCCAAAAAGAAAATAAAAATTTTAGTGGTTGAAGATGAGGAATTTTTGTTGGAGCTCTACGAGATGAAATTACGCGAGTCGGGTTACGATGTTTTTATTGCCAGTAACGGCCAGGAAGGCTATGGTTTGGCGGAGCTAGAAAAGCCGGATTTAATTTTACTTGATTTGTTAATGCCGGAAGTCGATGGTTATGATATGTTGCGTAAATTAAAAGAAAACCCTGCCACCAAGCAAATTCCGGCAATTATTTTTTCCAACCTGTCGCAAAAAGAAGAAATTGAAAAAGGTTTAAAACTTGGTGCAAAAGATTTTATTATCAAGACCAGTATTACGCCGTCGCAACTGGAAGCAAAAGTTAAGGAATTTTTGCGGAAATATAAAAAGTAATTTTTTAAAAAAATATAGCTAGCGGTCAGCTAGCTTTTTTGTATCGGTTGTTGCTAATTAAGTAGAGAGGGCCAGCCGCAGTCCTCTCTCGAAAGTGAAAAGTGAGATGTGGATGTTGGCTGGCCCTGTTTGGCCTCGTGGTGTGATCCTGGCGTTAGCCAGGGGAAACCCGCGTCGTGGGTTAGATCACGTTGAGGCCGGCCGCGTTCGCCAGGTTGTTCGTCATCGCGCCGATGTCGTCGTTCTGCTTGCCGACGGGATTCTTCGCATTCGCGTTGCCGATGTCTTCGTTCAGCGGATTCAGCGTCTGCGGCGTGTTGGCGTTGCGATTCGCGTGCATAGTTTGGTTCCTCCTGGATCCTTGTCTGGGAGCCTTGCGGCTTTCCGTGTGCAGTTTTGGTTTGGGCGCTCTTGTGGCCCGCACCTATAAAAATAAAGATAGCAAAATGGCTTTTAAAAGTCAACAACTTAGTTGACCAAGCGGGGAATTTTGGTTAAAATAACCTCATTATGGAGTCAAAATTTTCCCAACAAGAAGCCGAGATTTTAAAGTTTTGGCGGGATAAAAAAATTTTTGAGCAGACTTTAACGAAAAAGGCACCGAAAGGTGACTATGTTTTTTATGATGGCCCGCCATTTGCCACCGGTACGCCGCACTACGGCCATATTGTGGCGAGTCTGATGAAAGACGTGGTGCCGCGTTACTGGACGATGAACGGCTACCGCGTTGAACGAAAGTGGGGCTGGGATTGCCACGGCCTGCCGATTGAAAATATTGTTGAAAAAGAACTTGGGTTTAAATCGAAAAAAGAAATTGAAGCTTACGGCATTGATAAATTTAATGAAGCTTGTCGGAGCAAGGTTTTGGAATACGCATCAGAATGGGAAAAAACAATTCCGCGTCTGGGGCGCTGGGCGGATATGGCAAATCCATATAAGACAATGGACTTGTCGTATATGGAAAGTATTTGGTGGGTATTCAAGGAACTTTGGGATAAAGGCTTGATTTACCAGGATTACAAATCAATGCATGTGTGTCCGCGGTGTGAGACAACGCTTTCTCAACAGGAAGTTAGTGAAGGCTATAAAGATATTAAAGATTTGTCAGTGACGGCCAAGTTTGAATTAGCAGACGAGCCGGGAACGTTTGTGTTAGCGTGGACCACAACGCCCTGGACATTGCCGGGCAATGTCGCATTAGCCTTGGGGCCGGATATTAAGTATGGAAAATTTAAAATTAAAGATAATAAAGATAATCAGTTTAATTTTAATGACAAAGATTATTATATTACTGCAATTACTGATAAGGTTCCTTTAGAAGGATCCTCTGTTGGAGAATATGAGGTGACATTAACTAATAAAAAAGTAATCCTAGTTAAGGATTATCAAGAAATTAAAGCTAAAGATTTAGTAGGTAGAAAATATAAACCGTTATTTGATGATTATTTAAATCAAAATTTGGAACATCAGGAAAATTTTTATACCATTGTGGCTGATGATTTTGTGACTACCCAAGAGGGTACGGGCGTGGTGCATATCGCGCCGGCGTTTGGTGAAGACGATATGCGGATTGGCAAAGAACAACACTTGCCGTTTGTGCAGCATGTGCGTCTGGACGGACATATTAAAGATGAAATTAAAGACTTGGCCGGGTTAAACGTTAAGCCAATTGAGGACCATCAGTCAACTGATGTAGCAGTCATTAAAATTTTAGCCGGAAAAAATTTACTGTTTAGTAAAGACAAGTACGAACATAGCTATCCACATTGCTGGCGCTGTGATACGCCGTTAATCAACTATGCGACAAGTTCCTGGTTTGTGAATGTGACTAAAGTTAAAAGCAAGGCCTTGCGACTGGCGGCCAAAATTAACTGGTCGCCCCAACATATCAAAGCTGGCCGGTTTGGCAAGTGGCTGGAAGGCGCGCGCGATTGGTCAATTTCGCGCCAGCGGTTTTGGGCCTCGGTAATGCCAATTTGGGTTTGTGATACATGCGGCGAGAAAAAAGTGTATGGCAGTGTGACGGAATTAGCAAAAGATAGTGGTAAAAAAATTACTGATTTACATAAACATATTATTGATCAAGTGACAGTGCCTTGTCAGTGCGGCCAAACAATGAAACGAGTGCCGGATGTGTTGGACACCTGGTTTGACTCCGGTTCAATGCCATACGCCCAAATGCATTATCCGTTTGAGAATAAAAAGAAGTTTGAACAAAATTTTCCAGCGGAGTTTATTGCTGAAGGCGTTGATCAAACGCGAGCGTGGTTTTACTATTTGCACGTCATCGGCGCGGCCATCAAGGGCAAGGCGGCATTTAAGAACGTGATTGTCAATGGTATTGTGTTGGCCGAAGACGGCAAAAAGATGAGTAAGAAATTAAAAAATTATCCCGATCCTAATGAAGTGATTGATAAGTATGGCGCTGATGCGTTGCGCTACTATTTATTAACCACGCCGGTGATGGAAGCAGAAAATTTAAATTTTTCCGAAAAGGAAGTTAAGGAAGCGTTGCAAAAAAATATCATGCTGATTGGCAATGTGCTGAGTTTTTATTTGATGTATAAGACAACTATTGGTCCAGATGCGCCAAAAACCAAAAATGTCTTGGATCGTTGGATTTTAGCCAAACTCAACGTTTTAAACCAAGAGATTACGGAAAAAATGAATAGTTATCAGATTGTTAAGGCAGCGCGGCCGATTACGGAGTTTATTAATGAACTTTCAACGTGGTATCTGCGCCGCAGCCGTGAACGTTTTAAGGATGGCGACGAACTCGGGGTTCAGACCTTAGGGTTTGTCTTGCGGGAGTTTGCCAAAGTGGCGGCGCCGTTTATGCCATTCGTGACTGAAGAAATTTATCGTCAGATTGGCGGGGAAAAAGAGTCTGTTCACTTAGAAACTTGGCCAAAGGTTAACAAGAAATTGATTGATGAAAAATTATTGACGGAAATGAAACTGGTGGGCCAGATTGTCGAGCGCGGCTTGGCAGCTCGAGCAAACGCCGGCATTAAAATCCGCCAACCGCTATTGAGTTATACAACCTCCTTAGCCGATAAGCTTGCCGATGATTTAGTAGATATTATTAAAGATGAATTAAATATTAAAGAATTGCAATTCGGTAAAACTGATAACTTAGATATAACTATTACTGACGCCTTGAAGTTGGAAGGGTTGGCGCGAGAATTAATCAGGCAAATCAACCAGTTGCGCAAAGATTCCGGCTTGACGGTTAACGATCGAGTTATTATTTATCAGCAAGGGTTAGATGAATTGTTCTCGGCACTCGGTGCAGACATCGTTAAGGCAACTTTAGCAATAGAAGTCAAACGGGAGTCTGTTGACAACATGAAAGAAACCGGTGGTGGGTTCGTTGGAATTAAAAAAATTAATTAACGAAATAAAAATATGAATCTTAAACAAATTTATGAGTTAGGCGTTACGCTTGGGATTGAAACGGACCTGCGCGGCAAGAAGGCAGTATTAAAACACTTGAAACGCCGAAAGGAAAAATATGATCGCTTGGATGCTAAATCAAAAAAACGTTTTGATTTAGAGAGTTTAACTAACCCATATTCAGACACTAGAGTTTTTGTGGATCCAAAACGAGAAATTAAAAAAGTGCTTGCCGGCATTGACATCGGTCCAGCGGAAATTTTGATGGCTAAAGCGTTGGGAGTTGATGCGGTAATTGCCCATCATCCGGTTGGCAGCGCGTTGGCGGATTTGGGGGACGTGATGCATTTGCAGGCAGAAGTTTTGGCCGGCTACGGCGTGCCAATTAATATTGCTCAGTCGCTAACCAAAGAACGAATTTCTGAAGTAGCGCGCGGGATGTCGCCGATTAACCATTACCGCGGCGTGGATACGGCTGAGCTGTTTAATATCGGTCTGATGTGTATCCATACGCCGACTGATAATATGGTTGCCAGTTTTCTTGACACTCATCTAAAAAAAGCTAAGCCAGAATTTGTTGGCGATGTTGTGGACGCTCTAGAAGAAATTCCGGAATACCAAAAAGCCATTGAACAAAAGACCGGACCAAAAGTTTTTGTCGGCAGCCGAGATAACTTTATTGGCAAGTTGGTTTTAACTGAAATTACCGGCGGTACCGAAGGCGCGGTGGGAATCTATGAAAAAATGGCGCAGGCCGGTATTGGTACGATCGTTGGCATGCATATGGCTGAAGATCGTAAAAAGGAAGCGCAGAAAAATCATGTGAACGTGGTGATCGCCGGGCACATGTCTTCAGATTCGCTTGGTATGAATTTGTTTTTAGATGAACTAGAGCGCCGGGGCGTTGAAATTATTCCTTGCTCAGGACTGATTCGGGTTAGCCGGATTAAACGGCGAACTCCTGCGAAAAAGAAGCTGGTTGCTAAAAGTAAACCAAAACCTAAAGCCCGCAAGAAAAAATAATTGTTAAAAAAGCGAGCCTGGAGTAAGGCTCGCTTTTTATTTTTGAAAAAAGGAAAGGGCAGGCTGGCTTAGGAACTCGACCAAAGAGTGTCTCAAGTCAGCACTGCCCCTACGGAATCGGGTTAGAGGTTGTGGCGCTTCAGAAGCACTGCACTCGCCTGATGGGTGAAAGGCCCTCCTTTTTGATGCCCAGGCAAGGCTGCACATATCGTTAGCGCTACCCTTTCCGCGTTCAAAACTTATCGTAGCAGTAAAATTTTGTCAAGTAATAAAAAAACTCCGTGGATTTTCCAGAGGGAGTCGGGTGAGTGACTAACCATTCAGTTCACTAATGCGTGAGCGATGAATAATCAGCCATTCGTGTTCGGTGAACACTGTTTGCTTTTGCGGTTTAGGGTCGTCAATGGCCCAAGTGTCGCCAGCGTGGTCGGACCGAAGAAATTCAAATCCGAGTTTTTGGCTGATGCCTAAAATCGGACAAAAGTCCCAGGGCGTGTTTGGCCCTGGTTTGAGAACCGCGCCGCCAACTTCGCCTTTCCAAAGCCGAGCCATGCTCAAACCAATACTGCCTTCCGCCATGCTGACGTTTTTGAAAACTTGGCGGTCAATGACGTCACGGACGTGTTGGGAATGCTCGCTTGGCAACTCCCGAAGCAAAAGCCATTGGTTAGCCAGCTTGTGAGCTGGATTAATGGTCAGTGTTTCAGCGATATGAAATTCGCTGATGCGGTGAGCTTGATCGGAATCCGGACGAAAACCGAATATCTCTTGGGTCATGACGTCGCCGATGTACGCGGCAATAACTTCGCCGTTGCATACCAGCGAAATCATCGTTCCGATTCCAAACGATTGTCTTCGGCCGAACGCTTTTGTACCGTCAAGCGGGTCAACGGTAAACCAAATATCGGTGTCCGGCAAAGAGCATTCAATCCGCAGATTGTTTTCTTCACCAACCGCGCCAAAGTTGGGAAAACATTCGGTGATCATTCGCACATAAACTTCTTGTGCGAGTTTGTCGGCCGTCGTGACCAAGTCGTCCATTTCGCCGGAGTAGCCTTGTTTGGCCTCGGCTTCAAAGATGAAACGTTGTTGCCGAATCACTTCGATCGCTCGGCGAACCGCTCCCTTCATGATGATCGCGATGGCGTGACCATTCATACTACCAAAAATTCTTGGTTTCATTGAACTTGATTCCTTATCGGGTTGGTTAAAGAGCATTTTATCTGTATCATTGGAAATGAGTTTTGTCAATCCGCAAAATTTAGGCTAGAATAACCATATGATTGCATCACTTCGAGGAACAGTAACTTATAAAAGTCCGGAGCTTCGTAAAGACTCCTATTTTGTCGTTGAAGCCGCGGGCGTTGGCTATAAAGTCTATTCGCCCCTAAGCAATTTGCAGCGAATTTCGGAAGGTGCGGAAGTGGTTGTGTACACCTATTTAGCAGTATCAGAGAATGCGATGGATTTGTATGGTTTCTTGGATCCGGCCGACAAAACATTTTTTACTTTATTGCTGGAAGTCCCGGGTATTGGTCCTAAATCCGCCATTGGCATTTTGGGAAAAACCACCATGAGTGATGTTCAACAGGCGATCTTCAGTGATGATCCTTCGGTATTAACTAAAATTTCTGGACTAGGACAAAAGACCGCTGAAAAAATTATTATTACGCTGAAAGATAAAGTTGAGAGTCTGACGAGCCGACATAAAGATAAAAGACAAACCGACTCTCAGGCAGTTGATGCCGATGTGTTTGATGCACTAGTCAGCTTCGGTTATTCTGCGGCTGAAGCTAGGAAAGCCTTAACCAAAATTGATCCGGCAATAACGGATACCTCACAAAAGATAAAAGAAGCGTTAAAAATTTTAGGCAAGTAAAGTTTTGTCTTGCCGTTAAAATTTTTAGGTGGTAAAATGTTTTTATAATATGATGACCATCCTAAAAAAAATTATTCCGTCACCGCTGATAAAAATTTATCATTATTGGTTAGCACTTATTGCTAACTTTTTTTATCGTAGTCCGTCTGATAAGTTGATTGTTATTGGCGTAACCGGAACTTCGGGCAAATCCACTGTGGCCTATCTAATCAGTAAAATTTTAGAAAACGCCGGCTACCGCGTTGGTTGCGCTTCTACGATTCAATTTAAAATTGATAAAAAAGAATGGATTAATAAAACTAAAATGACCATGATTGGTCGGTTTGCGCTACAAAGTTTAATTAAACAAATGGTTAAAGCTAATTGTCAGTATGCGGTGATTGAAACAACTTCACAGGGCATTGAACAGTTCCGCCACCTTGGTATTAATTATGATATTGTGGTGTTTACTAATTTATATCCTGAGCATATTGAGGCTCACGGCAATTTTGAAAATTATAAAAATGCCAAATTAAAGCTGTTCAAAAAGTTAAAAACGGAAACCCCGAAATTGATTGCTAATCAAAAAGTTAAAAAGACGATTATTGCTAACCTTGATGATGAACACAGCACGGATTTTATCGATCAATGGGCTGAAGAAAAATTCGTTTTTACACTATCTTCAGAAAAATCGAGTTCCGAAGCGAGGGTAATTCGGGCTGATGATCCACAGGCTACCGGTCAAGGCGTTGGGTTTAAAATTAACGGCCATCCGTTTGGTGTAAAACTTTTTGGTCGACACAATATTTACAATTTGTTGGCGGCGATTACCGTTGGCTTAACCCAAGGAATTAGTCTAGAAAGCATGGCGCGAAATTTGGCGGCAATTTCTGGCATACCCGGACGAGTGGAATTTATTGATGAAGGTCAACCCTTTAAAGTAATTGTTGATTACGCCTTTGAGCCACAAGCCGTCACTGCACTGTATGAGATTGTTAAAATGATTGAACATCACCGAGTGATTCACGTTTTAGGATCGGCTGGTGGCGGCCGCGATAAATCACGCCGGCCGAAGCTTGGTAATCTTGCCGGGGTTAATGCCGATGTGGTTATTATTACTAACGAAGACCCGTATGACGAAAACCCTCAGGATATTATTGATCAGGTTGCCGTAGGTGCTTTAGAAGCCGGCAAAAAACTTGATAAAAATTTGTTTAAAATCTTAGACCGCCGTGAAGCAATTAAAAAAGCCCTTAAGGTTGCTAAGGCAGACGATCTTGTTTTGATCACCGGTAAGGGTAGTGAGCAGGCGATTGTCGTTGAACATAATAAAAAAATTGCCTGGGATGATCGCAAAGTCGTCCGGGAACAGCTGTCGGCGCTTAAACCTAAGGCTCGCTAGTATGGACTACTGGTCACGAATATTTATTTCTATTATTTTGGGAGTTGCCGCTGGTATTAGTATCGGACACTTCTTTGGCGACACGGTTTTTTGGGTATTTATCGCAGTGGCAGTTTCATTGGCCACTGAGACTAGTCTACGAACCATAAAAAACGTTAAAGGGCCGATTAATCCAGTTTTAGAAAAAACATCAAGAGGCCAATTATCGGGCCAAAATATTGAGTTGCCAAAAGCGAAGAAACCAAAGTTTTGATAAGTTGTGGATAAGTTTATTATTTTTGGTTAAAAATTCTCTTAATTTAGCTAAATTTTAACCCAGTCTTGACAATTTCCAAAAAAGATTTGACAAAGATGCAAAATCTTGATAAGATTTCAGAGTTATTTTGTTTTTTGGTCCTAAGTCCAAAATACCCCGCTATTGCGAACCAACGTAACATTTTTTAAGCAAAAATCGTAGTGGGATTCTTTTTTTCTCAAAATTAAAACAAATAAAATAAATCTCGCATCCCAAAAATTAGGGTTGGGAGGCATTTTTGTTGTCTTTTCCGGTACTATTACTTAGCTTATTTATCTATTATATAAAACTATCTAATAATCTATGGCGATAAAGACTTCACCTCGCAAAACATTTTCGATGATCAAGGAAGCGGTACCGATGCCCGACTTGATCGAAGTCCAGAAGGATTCCTATAAGTGGTTTTTGGAACACGGACTTCAGGAATTGTTTGAAGAAATTTCTCCGATCCGAGATTTCATTGGTCGGGATTTTGAATTATCAATCGGTAAATACTATTTAGACGATCCTAAATTTGATGAAGTCACTAGTAAAGCCAAGAATTTGAGTTATGAAGCGCCTCTGCGCGTCATGGCTAAGCTTTCAAACAATAAAGCTGATAAAGTAATTGAACAAGAAGTATACCTCGGGGACTTTCCACTCATGACAGACCGAGGCACTTTTATTATTAATGGTATTGAGCGGGCAGTCGTGTCCCAGTTGATCAGATCGGCTGGTATTTTTTTCACTTCAGAATTTTTTGGTGAACGACGTTACTATGGCGCCAAAATTATTCCTAACCGCGGTTCGTGGTTGGAGTTTGAAACGGATATCAATAATGTTATTTGGGTTAAAATCGACCGCAAGAGAAAAATTTCTGTTACAGCACTGCTTCGAGCTTTCGGCCATCCGACCGATGAAGAAATTCTGGAAATTTTTAAAGATGTTGATACTCATCCGGAAGTTTCCTACATTCAAAACAGTTTAGCCAAAGACCCTTCAAGCAATGAAAGCGAAGGGTTGCTTGAGGTTTATAAAAGAATACGGCCCGGCGACCTGGCAACAACCGATAACGCGAAGTCTTTGATCTATGCGATGTTCTTCAACTTTGACCGCTATGACTTTGGCAAAGTTGGACGGTATAAAATTAATCAGCGTTTCAATCAGAATTTAGCTATCACTAAAGAAAACAGAGTTTTGCGTGTTGAAGATATCATTCAGGTTGTTAAAGAAATTATTAAATTAAATATTTCTCAAAAAGAGGCTGATGACATTGACCACTTGGGCAACCGACGCGTTCGAGCTATTGGTGAATTGGTACAGAATAAATTCCGAGTCGGTTTGGCCCGAATGGAGCGCATTGCCAAAGACCGCATGAGCACGCTGGACATTTCGGAAATTACCCCAAACCGTTTGATTAATGCGCGGCCAGTGATTGGCTCAGTGAAAGAATTTTTCATGTCATCCCAGTTGTCCCAGTTCATGGATCAAACTAACCCGTTGGCGGAACTTGAACACAAACGACGTTTGTCAGCTATGGGTCCGGGCGGATTGTCACGAGAACGAGCTGGTTTTGATGTTCGCGACGTACATCCGACTCACTACGGTCGAATTTGTCCGATTGCAACTCCAGAAGGACCAAACATCGGTTTGGTTGGACACTTGGCAACCTACGCCAAAGTCAACGAATACGGTTTTATTGAAACGCCATTCCGTCGCGTTAAGCATGATGTTGAAAATAAAGCTGCAGAAACTGAAGGTGAGATTAGTCGTGTAGACTTGGTTGACCCTTCTTCAAAACAAGTGATTGTTAAAGCTGGTGAAACCATTAGTGCCAAGCAGGCTAAAGATTTAGAAAAAATTTCGGCTTTAGCGACGATCCCGGTTAAATCCCGAGTGACTAAGGAAGTTAAATATTTGACTGCTTTTCAAAGTGAGAACGCCATTACCACGGCGGCAACTACTCCGATTGATGAAAACGGATACTTTTTGCGCGAACGAGCCGAGGTGCGAAAATATGGCGAACCGGAAATTGAACACGTTGATAATGTTGATTATATGGACGTCGCACCAAACCAGATTGTTAGCGTGGCGACATCATTAATTCCTTTCTTGGAACATGACGACGCGGTCAGGGCGTTGATGGGCTCAAACATGCAGCGCCAGGCAGTACCTTGCATTAAGCCTGATGCGCCGATTATCGGAACGGGGCTTGAAGCTAAAGCCGGCGAAGATTCAGGACATGTGGTACTGGCTCAGGCCGACGGTAAGATTAAAGAAGTTCAGGCAAACAAAGTTGTGATTGCCTATGACAACGGCAAAGAAAAAGAATATCGTTTGAATAAATTTGTCCGATCAAACGCGTCAACTTGTATTGATCAGCGACCAACGGTTGAAAAAGACCAGATCGTTAAGAAGGGTGATGTTTTAGTTGATGGTCCGGCGACTGACAAAGGAGAGTTGGCACTGGGGCAAAATATTTTATGTGCGTTCATGGCCTGGGAAGGCTATAACTATGAAGACGCGATTGTTATTTCGGAACGGCTAGTTCAGCAGGATCGCTATACTTCAATTTACATTGAAGACTTTCAGGTGGAAGTTCGTGACACCAAGCTTGGACCGGAAGTGGTTACGGCCGACATCCCAAATATCGGGGAAGAAAAATTAAAAGATTTAGACGCTGAGGGCGTGGTTCGGATTGGTGCTTCTGTTTCTTCGGGCGATATCTTGGTTGGTAAGATTACTCCAAAAGGTGAAACAGAATTATCCGCTGAGGAAAAATTGTTGCGGGCGATTTTCGGTGAAAAGGCCCGTGATGTTCGCGACTCTTCCTTGTATCTTGAACATGGTGAAAAAGGAAAAGTCGTTGATGTTAAAGTTTTCTCGCGTGAGAATGGCGATAAACTTTCTTCGGGTGTGATTAAGATGTATCAAGTCTCAATTGCTAACTTACGAAAAATTCAGGTCGGCGACAAAATGGCCGGTCGTCACGGTAACAAGGGTGTGGTCTCAATCGTATTGCCGGTTGAAGACATGCCGTTTTTGGAAGACGGTACACCGGTTGATATTGTGTTAAGTCCCTTGGGAGTTGTTTCTCGTATGAACCTAGGACAAATTTTGGAAACTCATTTGGGCTTAGCCGCCAAAAAACTTGGTTATAAGGTTAAAACCCCGGTTCTTAATGGTGTTAGCGAGGAACAGATTTCAGCTGAATTAGTGAAGGCCGGGTATGCTCCAGATGGTAAGATGACTGTTTACGATGGCCGCACTGGCGACAAATTTGAAGAGCGCGTGACTGTTGGACAAATTTACATGTTAAAACTCAACCACATGGTTGAAGACAAAATTCACCAGCGCAGTATTGGTCCATACTCATTGATTACACAGCAGCCGTTGGGCGGTAAGGCGCAGTTTGGCGGACAGCGATTTGGTGAAATGGAAGTCTGGGCTTTGGAAGCATATGGCGCCGCCCACACTTTGCAAGAGATTTTGACGATTAAATCCGATGACGTTGCCGGCCGATCAAAAGCATACGAATCAATTATCAAAGGTGAACCAATTAAACGGTTGAATATTCCTGAATCGTTTAATGTGCTGTTGCGAGAATTAAATGGTTTAGGATTAAATATTGAACTAGTCAGCACCCCGGGGAACAAACACCGTCGGGTGGTGATTGATGATGACCCCGAACCGGTTCAAGCCGACGAGGAACCAAAGGCCGAAGCTAAGGAAAAGAAAGCTAAAGTCAAAAGTTAATTTCCAAATTTATGCAAGAAGAAAAAAAAGTCATTGATTTCGACGCCTTGAAACTGAGCCTGGCCTCTCCGGCCCAAATTCAGGAGTGGTCTCATGGTGAAGTCACAAAACCGGAAACGATTAACTACCGAACTCAAAAACCAGAAAAAGACGGATTGTTCTGTGAAAGAATTTTTGGTCCGTCAAAAGACTGGGAATGTTATTGTGGTAAGTACAAAAAAATCCGGTACAAGGGCATCGTTTGTGATAAGTGTGGCGTTGAAGTAACCCGATCAGTTGTCCGCCGTGAACGGATGGGACACATTAACTTGGCGGCCCCAACTTCTCACATTTGGTTTTTGCGCGGCGTGCCGTCAAAGATTGGCTTGATGCTTGATCTTTCCCCTCAGGCTTTGGAAAAAGTAATCTATTTTGCCGATTTCATTATTACCGATGTTGATGAAGATTTGAAGAAGGAAACACTGGAACAAATTCGCCAGGAGTTTAAGGCAAAAAAGAAAAAGATTGAAACGGATTTCGCCCGGCAGCTTAATGTGGTTAAGAGCAAAGCTGGTGAAGAAAAGAAAGCGAGTGAAGATGCTAGTCCGGCGATTGATAAAGAATTACATATCATCGAAAAGACTAAACAGGAAAAAATCAAAGAATTAGAAAACATCATGAAAGTCGCTGAGCAAGAGCTCAAGGACTTGAAGCCGATGAAAATTATTTCTGAGCATGTGTATCAGGATTTGTCTTTGAAATACGGCCATATTTTTGAAGCTAATATCGGGGCCGAAGCAATTCGATATTTGTTGGAAAAAATTGATCTGGAAAAGTTAATTCATGAGCTGGAACAGGAGTTAAAAGCTGCTGAGCAATCGCAAGGAGAAGAAAAAATTTCTAAACGCTTACGATTGGTTACCAATTTCCATAAGAATAATTTGCGTCCGGAATGGATGATTATGACCACGGTGCCGGTTATTCCTCCAGATTTACGGCCGATGGTGCCGCTGGACGGTGGTCGGTTTGCCACTTCTGACTTGAACGATTTGTACCGTCGGATTATCAACCGAAATAATCGTTTGAAGCAACTTAAGGAGTTGAACGCTCCGGAAGTCATTGCACGAAACGAAAAGCGTATGTTGCAGGAAGCGGTTGATGCGCTGATTGACAATTCGGCCCGACACGGCAAAACCGTGGTTGCTTCAACCGGCCAGAAGCGCATGCTCAAATCATTGGCTGATATTTTGAAAGGTAAACAGGGACGTTTCCGCCAGAACCTACTTGGAAAACGTATCGACTACTCTGGTCGAAGCGTTATTGTCGTTGGACCAAAACTACGATTGGGCGAATGTGGTTTGCCAAAAAAGATGGCATTAGAATTATTCAAACCGTTTGTTATCAGCAAATTAATTCAGCAGGAGTTTGTTCACAACGTTCGCAGCGCTAACCGTTTTATTGAAAGCGGACGCAATGAAGTCTGGGATATTTTAGAAGAGATTGTTAAGGACGCTCACGTTCTCTTGAACCGCGCCCCAACCTTGCACCGTCTTGGCATTCAGGCATTCAAACCCGTTCTGATTGAAGGAAAAGCGATCCAGGTTCATCCGTTGGTGTGTGAAGCGTTTAACGCCGACTTTGACGGTGACCAGATGGCCGTTCATGTTCCGCTGACTGAAAAAGCGAAGTGGGAAGCAGAAAATTTGATGCTTGCTTCACGAAATATTTTGAAACCGGCAACCGGCGACCCGGTCGCGCGACCAACCAAAGACATGGTTTGGGGCTGCTACTATATGACAGCAATTATTGATCGTGAAGGACAGATTGTAAAATCATTTTCTAGTCCGAAAGAAGCCATTTTAGCCTATAATTTGAATAAAATTAAAATCCGTGACCGAATTAAAGTGAAACCGGATGAACCGATGGCGCGCCGACTAAAAGCCGCCGGCATTAAAGACCGGGTTTTTGAGACTTCGGTTGGCCGAATTTTATTCAACCAAACACTACCCGAGGATTATCCGTATGTTAATGAAGTAGTTGGCTCAAAAGGTTTGCGCGTTATTGTCGCTGATGCACTAGAGCGATATGATTTTGAATCGGTTGCCAGACTGCTTGATGAAATTAAAAAATTAGGATTGAAATATTTGACATTGTCCGGCTACTCCTGGGGTATGGGTGACATGCCTAAGATGGAAGAGCGAAAAGAGATTATTGAACAAGGTGAAAAGGAAGTTGACGCTGTTGAAAATCAGTATAATATGGGGCTTTTGACGGATAGTGAACGCCACACCAAGATCATTGAAATTTGGATGAATGTTAAAGAGCGGATCGTTAAGATCAGCCAGAACAAACTGGATCCGACCGGACCGGTTTCAACTATGGTTGAATCAGGTGCTCGCGGTAGCTGGAGTCAGCTGATCCAAATTATTGGTATTAAAGGTTTGGTAACAAACCCGGCTGGTGAAATTATTGAATTGCCTGTTAAAGGTAACTTTAAGAGCGGGTTTGATGTATTGGAATACTTTATTTCAACGCACGGCGCACGAAAAGGTTTGTCTGATACAGCCCTTCGAACCGCAAACGCCGGTTATTTAACTCGACGTTTAATTGATGTCTCTCAGGATGTGATTATTGCTGAAGAAGATTGTGGTGACACTGAAGGAATAATTTTGACCAAGAAAAACAGCGAAGCCATCAACATGAATTTAGCCGACCGAGTGAAGGGGCGAGTGACGCTTGAAAAGATTGTTGACCCAAAGACTAAAAAAGTAGTGATTAATGAAGGCGAAATTATTGACTCCAAAAAAGTTGAAGAACTAAAGAAACTTGACTTGGCCGAAATTAAAATCCGGTCCGTTATCAGTTGTAGAACTAAGCGAGGGGCATGTCAAAAATGTTACGGTTGGGACTTGGCATACAATCGACCAGTTCAAATTGGTACCGCCGTTGGTATTATTGCAGCACAAAGTATTGGTGAGCCGGGTACTCAGCTGACCATGAGAACCTTCCATACGGGAGGTGTCGCCGGACTTGACATTACCCAAGGTTTACCGCGCGTTGAAGAAATTTTTGAAGCCCGACCGCCAAAACATAAAGCATTTATTGCTGAGTTTGATGGCAAGATTGCAATTGAAAAACCGAAAGATCAAAATATCAACCGTCTGAAAACTGTTAAGGTAATTTATGAGCATGTTGACCAGGATATATATCCTTTGTCCAAAGAAGATAAGGACAAGAAACAAAAAGTTTTAGTGAAGGATGGTCAGAAAATTAAGAAGGGCGATGATGTAATGGTTGATTCATCCGGCGAAAAAATTCCGGCAAAACATGACGGAGTTGTAAAAATTGAAAAAGATAGAATTGTTGTAGGAACTAAGGAAGAGAAATCTCACGTGTATCAGATTCCGCCAGAGTTTCATTTGTTGGTTAGCGACGGTGATTTAGTGTCTAAGGGCGACGCTTTGACAAATGGTAGTATGGATTTGCGACAACTGCATCGTTTGCGCGGCAAAGACGAAACCATGCGCTACGTTATCGATGAGATTCAGCAGATTTACTCCTCGCAAGGACAAAAATTGGATAATCGCCATATTGAATTAATTGTTCGACAAATGTTTTCGCGTGTGTTGGTAACGGCTTCCGGCGACACGGAATTGCTGCCTGGCCAAAAGATTGAAAAGGATGAGCTGATTGCTGCTAACGAGCTGGCCGTTAAAAATGGCGGCGCACCGGCTGAGGCCGAAGAGTTATTGCTCGGTATCTCTAAGGTGTCATTATCAACTTCAAGCTTCCTTTCCGCTGCTTCCTTCCAGGAAACTTCCCGAGTGCTTATTAATGCTGCTGTTGAGGGTAAAATTGATGAGCTGCGTGGTTTGAAAGAAAACGTTATTATTGGACGTTTGATCCCGGCTGGTACCGGATTTATTCCTGAGACTGAGGAAAAATAAGAGGTTTTTAACCACCCATTATTAAAACCCCCGCCTGAAAAAGCGGGGGTTTTTTTGGATTTACTGAGGTGTATTTTTATGGTAAAATATATTCGTTCTATGCCTTATTACTAAAGGCAACTTAGCTTTATATCAACTTAAATTTTACCTAAAAACACAATTAGCGTATGGCCAGAAAAAAAGCAAAAACAAACCGAGTTAAAGGGCTTCGGGATCTGAATATCGGACGACCAAATATTGAAGTTTCTGATGAAACTAGGCGATGGATTGGTATTATTTTATTGTTCGTCGTGGGCATTATCTCGTTGTTGAGTCTGTTTGATGCGGCAGGCACAATCGGCGTATACCTAAACAATTTTTTCAAGCTGCTTTTTGGTATTAGCAGGTGGTACATCCCGGTCTTGCTGATTATTATGGCGTACTTTATGTGGCGCCCGGCTGAACATAATTTTAAGAATTCAAATATTGTTGGCGCGGTGCTTTTTATTTTAAGCTTTAATGGATTAATTCATATTATTTTTCATCAAAATGATCTTATTGATGCTGCTCGGTATGGGCTAGGCGGTGGCTATAGCGGTGTATTGTTTTCGTGGTTGTTTTTAAAATTTTTAGGATTTTGGGCCGGAATGATTTTGGCGCTAGCGTTAGCAGTTATTGGTTTTATCTTGATGTTTGAAAGTTATATCGTTGCAGCCTTGGAGCGCCGTTCATCGCGCGTAACTGAGGAAGATGAAGAAGTTGCTGGATTATTGTCAAAAATAAAGAATTATTTTTCCGAACGCAGCTATCAGAAAGCTCAAGCGTCACGTGATCGTCGCCAGGCTGAAGAGGATGAAGCATATGAGTATCCTGAGGATGAAGAAGAAGTGGCTGAAGAGGATGAAGAAGACGAGCCTTCCTTTTTTAACAGAGCGGTTGGTGTAGAAAAACATGGCGGCAAGAAGAATTTGTCTGCCGGCGCTGCTGAAGATGAAACGGATAATTCTAACGATGAGGAGGACCAGGAAACCAAAAAAGATTCTGCGGAACTTACTTCAGGAGTCAGAAAGTTTAAACAGATTCCCGTTGATTTGCCTCTAAGCCTGCTTGATGGCAAGACAACAACCCCTAAGGGCGGCGACCTTAAGGCGAACAAGATTATTATTGAAAAGACACTTAAAAATTTTGGTATCAATGTTGAAATGGGAGAGGCTCAGGTCGGCCCGACTGTTACGCAATATACTTTAAAGCCCGCCGAAGGCGTGAGACTGTCAAAGATTGCTGGATTGAGTGACAATTTAGCTCTGGCTTTGGCCGCTCATCCGATTCGAATTGAAGCGCCGATTCCTAACAAGTCATTAGTTGGTATTGAAGTGCCAAACCAAGCAACTGCGATTGTACCGCTGAAAGATATTTTGGTTAGTGATGTTTTTAAAGCCCGGCGGTCTAATTTGTCAATCGCTTTAGGTATGGACGTGATGGGAAAGCCTTGGCTGGCTGAACTTGAGAAAATGCCGCATCTTTTAATTGCCGGCGCCACCAACTCAGGAAAAAGCGTCTGTATTAACGCGGTTATTTTAAGTCTGCTATTCCAAAATGGTCCGGGCGAATTGAAGTTTATTATGGTGGACCCTAAGCGAGTTGAACTGCCGATTTATAACAACATCCCTCATTTGCTAACGCCGGTTATCACCGACACTAAAAAAACAGTCAATGCGTTGCGCTGGGCAATCAAGGAAATGGAAAAGCGCTTTGATATGTTGTCGGCCGCTCACCATCGTAATATTCAATCATACAATGAAGCTCATGAAGAAAAAATTCCTTACATTGTGATTGTTATTGATGAAATGGCTGACCTGATGGCGGCCTCTGGGCCGGAGGTTGAAGCCGCGATTGTACGATTGGCACAAATGTCACGGGCGGTTGGCATTCATTTGATCTTAGCCACTCAGCGGCCGTCGGTTGACGTTTTGACCGGGTTAATTAAGGCTAATATTCCGGCCAGGGTAGCTTTTTCGGTCACTTCTTTAGTTGATTCAAGGACAATTTTGGATCAATCGGGTGCGGAAAAATTGCTTGGTAAAGGAGATATGTTGTTTGTTTCAGCTGAAATGTCAAAACCAAAACGATTGCAGGGTGCGTTTGCATCAGATGAAGAAATTAAGAGAATTACTGCTCATCTTAAAAAACAAGCTGAACCAGATTATATGGAAGAAATTATTGATAAGCCACAGGCTAGTTTTGGTGATTTTTCCGCTGGTGATGGCGGTGATGGCGGCGACCCGCTATTGCAGGAGGCTAAAGAAATCATTTTTCGAGCTAAAAAAGCTTCAGCCTCTTTGCTTCAGCGCCGGCTACGGGTTGGATATGCGCGGGCAGCTAGAATTTTAGATTTACTTGAGGAGCAGGGCGTGATTGGTCCGGGCGACGGCGCTAAGCCGCGGGAGGTGTTGATTACGAGTTTGGAAGATGATACAATAAAAGACTCCTACGAAGAGGATGAAACTGATGAGCCGTATGAAGAAGATGAAGATTTTGAAGAGGATGAGATGGAAGAAGATGAAGATGATCAGTCGGATGATCGATATAAATAATTCTAATTATGGCCGGCTTTAGCTATAAAAAAATTTCTAATCCGCTGAGTCTGGGTCAAGAGCTGTCAGAGCGACGTAAAAAACTTGGACTAGAACTTGCCGATGTTGCCCACCAGATTAATGTCTCAGTCAAATATTTAGAGGCAATTGAAGAGGGGCGATATGATCAATTGCCCGGTGAGGTGTATGCTAAAAATTTTTTAAGGTCTTACACCAAGTATATTGGTTGCGATTATTATGATTTTTTGAAACGGTATCAAAGCGAACACACGGTATACAAAAAAACTAAATTGCGAGGAGTGGCTGATTTCAGTAAACCGGTTGAGCGGATTTCGAAAATGCATTTGATTGTGACGCCAAGACTTATTAGAACATTTATTGTACTGCTGTTGGTGATGAGCTGTTTTGGGTATTTGGGAATAAAAGTAAAAGCGATTGTGACGCCTCCAGAATTAGTGGTTGCTACTCCAGAAGATAATTTAAAGACGGATAAAAATTTTATTGAAGTGGCTGGACAGATTGAGGCGGAGTCAACGCTGGAAATAAACGGACAGCAAGTATTAACTGATCAGGACAGTCGTTTCAATGAAACAATTGATTTAAAGCCGGGCGTTAATATTATTGAAATTACCGCCAAGAAACGCCATGGTCAGCAGACTAAAGTGTATCGGCAGGTTGTGTTATTGGGTCAGGAGGGTTAAGATAAAAATTAATTAAGTAATAAACAGAAATTATGGTAAAAAAAGACGACAAATCAACAGGCGCAACGATGTCCGATCGTCTCAATGCCGCGCAGCAGGCGATCGAACAGATTAAACAGAAATTTGGCGACGGCTCAATAATGAAATTAGGGGAGGCAAAGCGCATGGAAGTTGATGCAGTATCAACCGGTTGTTTGTCGCTTGATGTTGCTTTGGGTGTCGGCGGTGTACCGCGCGGCAGAATTATTGAGATTTTTGGTCCGGAAGCTTCCGGTAAAACCACGCTTGCCCAACATATTGTCGCCGAAGTTCAAAAAGAAGGTGGTTTAGCGGCGTTTGTGGACGCTGAGCATGCGCTTGATCCTGATTATGCCAAAAGAATTGGCGTGAATATTAAAGATTTATTGATTTCCCAACCCGACACCGGCGAACAGGCTTTGGAAATTGTTGAGACACTGGTTCGTTCCAATGGCGTTGATGTAATTGTAGTTGACTCGGTGGCGGCCTTAACACCAAAGGCTGAAATTGAAGGAGACATGGGAGACACTCATATGGGTTTGCAAGCTCGGTTAATGAGCCAGGCCTTACGAAAGCTAGCCGGCATTGTTTCAAAGAGCCACACAACAGTTATTTTTATTAACCAGGTTCGTCATAAGATTGGTGTCTTTTTTGGTAACCCTGAAACTACTCCAGGTGGCAACGCGTTGAAATTTTATTCTTCGGTTAGGATTGAAGTGAGGCGCGCGGCCCAAATTAAGATGGGAGAAAAAATAATTGGTAACCGCGTGAAAGCAAAGATTGTTAAAAATAAAGTGGCGCCGCCATTTCAAGCCTGCGAGTTTGACATCATGTATAATGAAGGAATTTCAATTGCCGGTGATGCGCTTGACCTTGGTGTTGAACATGGTGTCATTAACAAATCAGGCAATAGCTACAGTTTTGGCGAAGAAAAATTAGGTGTTGGTCGAGAAAACGCCAAAGCGTTTTTGAAAGAGAATACTAAGTTGCTCAAGGAAATTAAAAAACAAATTTGGCAGAAGATAAAAGCAGTTGATAAAAAGGAATAGTTAAACGGTTTAGACCAAAATATAAAAAAATCAGCCGCTTTAGCGGCTGATTTAGTTTTACCCTTTGACTTTGCGGCCCTTACGGCGGCGAAGTTCTTTGGTTTTGGAGGCGAGCTCACGTCCCTTTTTGGTATTTTTTTGGGCGTGTTTGACTCGAGCCTTTTTGGCACTATTCATTCCCATAGTTTTGAAAGTTATTATTCAGTCACCCGTTCGACGTATTCGCCGGTATCGGTGTTTACTTTAATTATATCACCTTCTTTGACAAAAAGGGGAACATTAATTTCGTGACCGGTTTCAATTTCTGCGGTTTTTGTAACTTTGCCCTGAGCTGAATCACCCCGCACCCCCTCTGGGGTGCTGATAACTTTGTAATCAACTTTAATTGGCAATTGGATGGTCAGCGGCTGATCGTCTGTCTTTAGCAAAGTGACGGTTAATCCTTCTTTAAGGAAATATTTTTTATCGCCGATTTTGTCTTCATCAAAGGTAAACTGTTCGTAGGTTTCATTATCCATAAAGTTGTAGCCGGATTGGTCGCTGTACAAAAAGTTTACTTTACTTCTGGTTAAGTCGGCGTCATCAAGGCTGTCAGAACCCTTTAAGGTTTTTTCTAAGACTTTACCATCAACCAAGTTTTTAACTCGTAACCGCAAAATCGCTCCGCCACGGCCCATCTGGACATGTTGAGTCCAGATGACTTCGTAGGGTTGGCCGTTGATTTTGCAGATGGTTCCTTGTTTAATGTCGCTAATTGAGAGCATAGGAATCTATTTGTTGGTAAATGGTAAAAGTGACATAATCCGTGCGCGCTTGATAGCGGTGGCTAGTTTGCGCTGATGACTAGAGCAAACAGCACTTCGTTTGCGCGGCACAATTTTACCATAAGAGGAGATAAACCGGCGCAGCGTCTGGATATCTTTGTAATCAATGTCATTGACGTCGTTGGTGCAGAAATGACATGTTTTTGGTTTGGTTAGTAAGGTGTTAGTTTTTGGCATATCGTAAAATGTTTAATTAGAACGGAATATTTTCAACCTGAATTTCATCTTCACTGGTTGGTTCTGGCTGACTAAAGTCGTTTGAGCCCGAACCCTGATCGCTTGGACCGCCGAAGCCGGAGGTGGTGCCTTTGGTATCAAGCATAATCATGTTGTCGGCAATAATTTCAGTGCGATAGCGTTTAACACCGTCTTGGCCTTCCCAATCTCTGGTTTGGAGGCGACCTTCAATATAGACTTTATTACCCTTTTTCAGATACTGAGAACAAATCTCTCCAAGTTTTCGCCAGGCAACAATATTATGATACTCGGCTCGCTTTTGCTTTTCGCCGTTAGCATCAGTCCAAACAAGGTTGGTAGCAACACTGAAACTACAAACAGTTTGGCCGGAAGGGGTAGTTCTGGTTTCCGGATCTCGGGTTAAGTTGCCGATGATCATGGCTTTATTTAAGTTCATAGGATTATTATTATGAGTTAACGCGCTTGTTGATTGAGTTAATTACATGATGTCGCCTTCAAGAATTTGATCTAGTTTCTGATCAAGGTCTTCAAGCTTGAGACGATCTTTGTCGTCTGGCGCTTTTTCGTCGGCTGGTTTACTAGCACCGTCGGCGGATGTCAAAGCAGGTTTTGCTTTGGTGATGTTAGTTTTGATAACCGTTTTTCTGCTCAAACTGCGCTTAACAATAATGTGGCGCAATAATTCTGAACTGAGTTTTAGATTGCGGCTTAAGTCTTTTAGCTTACTGCCTTCAAGATCAAATTCATACAGCAGATAGTAGCCCTGATGATTTTTACTGATTGGATAGGCAAGCTTTTTTTTGCCCAAACTTTCTTCAAGGGTAATCTGGCCACCGAATTTTTTGATTTCGTCAGCCACTTTTTGTTTGATCGGCTCCAACTCTTCTTCAGTGTAGTTGGCGGCGACCAAATACAACAATTCATAGTGATTGGTCATAGTTTTTTATAAAAAATGCCCAAGGTGTTTCCTTGCGCTATGTAACTACGGTTACGTATTGTGAGAAAGACACCTTTCCTTATCTCTAGGTTGGATAAGGATATTGTCCCTGCAGTAAAGGCGGGACTGGAAAAGGCTTAATTGTTAAGTATGAGCATAGTATCATGATTTTCCGGAGTCGTCAAGTGTGCTATACTCATGGTATATGAAATACGTTTTTATCTTAGGGCACAACCCTAAATTATCAACGGCCGAAGTTTTGGCGGTATTACCGACCTCTAAGATTGTCCGAGAAACGGGGTCTTTTTTGATTATTGATAGTTCAGAGATTGATTGCCAAAAAATTCAGAATCGGCTGGGAGGAACGGTTAAAGTCGGCAAGATTTTAGCGGAGAAAATTGACAAGAATTTGATGGTTGAAATATTAAAACAGCTTAAGAAAGATAACAAATTAAATTTTGGATTGAGTTATTATAATAGTAATAAAGATAAACTTGGCATGGAAATCAAAACCCAATTAAAGGAAGCGGGCGTCAGTTGCCGCTTGGTGGTGAGTAAAGACAAGGCTTTGTCGTCGGTGGTGGTGACTAAAAATCGGGTTGTTGATTTTTTAATTTTAGAGAATCGTTGGCTGGGATTGACCGAAGCGGTGCAGGATTTCGAAGACTATGGCAATCGTGATTTTGGCCGGCCGTCGCGCGATATGTATTCGGGCAGTTTGCCGCCAAAATTAGCAAAGATTATGATTAACCTCGCTCAGTTGCCGCTTGGTGCGAGAATTTTAGATCCGTTTTGCGGCTCTGGCACTGTTTTGCAAGAAGCGATTTTGCTTGGGTATGAGAACGCTATTGGCGCTGACGTTTCGGATAAAGCAATAAAGGATACTAAAGATAATCTACAGTGGCTGAGCCATAACCTCAACGTGGCTATTGATAAAGTAAAAGTTTATCATCATGATGTCAGAAGCATTTCTCAGGTTGTAACAAGCGTTGATGCTGTTGTTACAGAACCATTTTTAGGCCCGCCATTGCGTGGAAATGAAAAAGAGTATGCCATTAAAAAAAACATTGAAGTGTTATCAGAACTTTATTTGTCGGCATTTCACGAATTTGCAAAGATAGTGGATCGTGAAGGCAAGATAGTGATGGTGTTGCCGGAATTTCGGCTTGGTCGCGAAGAATTAAAAATGCCTATTTTGGATAAAATAAAAAAGATGGGTTTTTCCCAGCTTAATAAGGACAGATTGGTGTATGGTCGGCCCGACCAAAAAGTTTGGCGTCAGATTTATGTGTTTAAGCGCCAACTTTGAAGATGACCACGTCACCGTCTTGCATAATGTAGTCTTTACCTTCAAGCCGGACCAGGCCTTTTTCTTGAGCAGCGTGCCAGCTACCGGCCGTCAATAAATCCTGCCAGTTGACAATTTCGGCTTTGACGAATTTTTTTTCAAAATCGGTATGAATCACACCAGCCGCCTGTGGAGCTTTGGTGCCGATCGGAATGGTCCAAGCCTTAGTTTCTTGAGGCCCAGTGGTCAGAAACGTCATTAACCCTAAAATAGCAAAAGCTTTTTTGATTAATTTATCCAGCCCGGACGATTCAATTTGTAATTCTTTTAGCATGGCTTTAGCGTCGTCAGAGGAAAGTTCGGAAAGTTCAGCTTCAATTTTGGCGGAAACGGTTAAGTAATCAGTTTCTTGATATACTTTATCTTCATCAACGTTCAAAACATAAATCATTGGCTTCATTGTCAACAGGTTCATATCTTTGATCAATTCTTTTTCTTCTTTGCTAGTGATAATTTGTGACGCCAATTGACCGGACTCAAGTCCGGTTTTTAGTTTTTCCAAAATTGGTTGAATGGCTTTAGCGTCTTTGTCATTGGCATGCAATCCCTTAATATTTTTTGAGAGACGTTTTTCTAATGTTTGCAAATCAGCGAAGATCAACTCTAGGTTAATTGTTTCGCGGTCAGATTCCGGATCAACTTTATTAGCGACATGAATGACATTGCTGTCGCTAAATTGCCGCATTACTTGAACAATTGCATCTACCTCGCGGATGTTAGCCAGGAATTGGTTGCCAAGCCCTTCGCCTTTGTGAGCATCTTTAACCAAGCCGGCGATATCAACAAATTCAATGGTGGTTGGCAAAGTTTTTGCCGATTTAGACATCGTGGCCAACTGATCAAGCCGTGCGTCTGGCACTGGAACGACACCAACGTTTGGGTCAATGGTACAAAACGGATAATTAGAAGCATCGACCTGTTTTTTAGTCAGGGCTTTGAAAAGGGTGGATTTTCCGACGTTGGGCAAGCCAACAATGCCAATTGAAAAACTCATAACTTCCCTAGTGTAGCAGATGTTGGAAGTTTGTTCAATGATTCTGGTTGACTTTTTGGCTTATTTTTGCTAGTTTTAAATCGCATTATGGTCTTTTCGGAAGGGAAAGACTTGTTTTTTTGACAACTTGAAACTAGTGTTGGAACTACTAAAAGGATGAAAGCCGGCTTATGACTGAACTGCAACAAAAGCTACGAACAGATTTGCCTGGCAACCCCAGGTACCAACCCCAGGTTTTGGTTCCGTATTTTGGTTATGACCGCCTCTGTCGTTTCATCGGTGAGGTGGAAGTTGCCAATCTGCAGGTGCTCGGCGAGATCGACGTGATTCCACCAGAGGACGCCAGATTTTTGACCGAAGAAATGATTGCGGCGATTTTGGACATTGCGACAACGCAAGTTGACAAAGTTGAACGCGAAATCACTAAGCACGACATTCGGGCGTGGGTACGGTGTGCCCAAGAAGTGGTGGCGCTTAGATTGCATCCACCGGAATTGTTGAATCGCTGGATTCACGTGCCGCTGACCAGCTACGACCCGATTGAAACGGCACGCGTACTCCAGCTGGTTCGGGCGTTTGACGGCGTCATTAAGCCGTTGACCAAAGAAGTGATTTTGATTTTGGCCGAACTGGCCGAACGTTTTGCTCACCAATTGCAGGTTGGACGGACCCATGGCCAACATGCGCTGCCAATCACCGTTGGCTTTTGGCTGGCAACGATTTTGAGTCGTATCATTTATAACTACCGGAAGCTGGAAGAGCATGCTTCGCAATTGGTGGGAAAAATCTCGGGTGCGGTCGGCGCTCACAACGCGCAGATTTGCCTGGGATTAAATGATCGCTGCGGCGGTAAAAGCTATGAAGAACTGGTGCTTGCTAAGCTTGGTTTGAAGCCAGCGCGAATCAGCACCCAAATCATGCCGCCGGAACCAAGCGCGTATTTCTATTTTTCGGCGCTGATGTTGTCGGCTAGTTTTGGCCAGCTTGGTCGTGACGGTCGGCACCTGATGCGTACGGAGATCAACGAGATTGCCGAAGGGTTTGAGCCGGGGCAGGTTGGTAGCTCAACCATGGCGCAGAAGCGTAACCCCATCAACTTCGAGAATCTTGAGGGGATGTTTTGGCGGACCAAAAATGAGTTCGGCAAAGTGCTTGATACGGTGATTTCTGAACATCAGCGGGACTTGGTCGGCAGTTGCGTGGCGCGCGACTTTCCGATTATCATTGTTAATTTGTGTCAGCAGCTTTCAACGTTGCTACGCAAAAACAAACCGGGCGTGGAATTTCTGCGCTGCCTGACGGTGAACGCCGACGCCTGCGAGGCGAATTTAGCCAAGAGTGCAAATACCATTTTGGCCGAACCGTTGTATATTGCGTTGCAGATGGCCGGTTATTCGGGCGACGCGCATGAATTGGTGAATCGGGAGCTCGTGCCCCTGGTTAACCAGACCGGCCGGCCGTTGATTGAAGTGGCACAACTGCAAGCCGCTTCGAATTCGGAATTAGCTGCTGCGTTAGAGTTGATTCCTGGTGACGTCAAAGATTTACTTGGTCAACCTGAGCGCTACATTGGCGACGCGCCGGCCAAGACCATGGAAATTGTTACGCTCGCCCGAACAATCGTGTAGAACACGGGAGGTAGAAACGTGAAAAGTACGAAACCGCAAAAACCATTGGCGCTATTAAGCGTCACCGATAAGTCGGGTCTTGCCGACTTTGCCCGCGGTTTGGCTGAATCGGCCGGGCTGCGGATTGTTTCAACCGGCGGTACGTTCAAGACGCTTAAGCAGGCCAATGTGGCGTGCTGGCCGATTGAGAAAATCACCGGTGTGAAAGAGTTTTTGGACGGACGGGTTAAAACCATTCATCCGAAAGTGGCGGCGGGCATTCTAGCCCGGCTCAACAAACAGCATGAGCGTCAGCTCAGAGCACGGCACATCCAGCGTATCACGCTAGTGTGTGTCAATTTGTATCCGTTCGCGCAAACGGTGAAAAAGCCTGGTGCGACGTTTGACGAAATCATTGAGCAGATCGATATCGGCGGCATTCTGCTCCTTCGCGCTGCGGCCAAGAATCATGCCGACGGCGTGGTGGTGGTTTGCGATCCGGCTGATTACGATTTGGTGCTCGAGGCCTACCGCGCTGACGGCGGACCAAACGACGAGTTCCGGCTGGAGCTCGCCCAAAAGGCGATGCAGCTGACGGCAACCTACGACGCGATCATCGCCGAGTACTTAGCGCGCCAGCTTGATATTGACCTGACGTTTCTGGCCTTGCGCGGCGATAAGGTGTTGCGCAAGCCGGAGAACAACTATCAGGGACGCTCGGTTTTGTGCCAGAACATTTTGGCCGAACCCGATTTGTTGGCTTGGTCAAACTGGACGATTGTGGCAGGTAACCCCGGCCACATCAACATCTGCGGCGGCGATAGCGCGCTGCGGGTGATGTGTCGGCTGGCTGAAGCGTTCCGGAGGAATTTCGGCCGGGTGCCGTTCATCGCAATCGCGTGTAAGCACGGCAATCCGTGCGGGCTCGGCGTTGACTGGGTTGAACCAGCACGCGCAGTGCAGCGCTGCATGACTGGCGATAAAGACGCGGTCATGGGCGCGGAAGTGATGACGAACTTTGAGGTTGATGCTGAAACCTCAATCTGGATTCACGTTGTTTCCGACGACATTCGCGATCAGGTTGGGCGACCCTACTGGGGCGCGGATGTAGTGTTTGCTCCGTCGTTTACTTCGGCGGGCAGATCACTATTGAACACTCGTTCACCCGAACGCCATCTGTTGGCCAATCCGGCCTTGCTTGATCCGCAATTGCCGAGCCAACGGTATGAGATTCGACCGGTACGGGGCGGCGCGCTCATTCAGGGTGCGGCTGATTTCATCTTTGATTCCCGAAAGGTTTCGGAATGGATCGGCGGGGAACTGTCCGGTGATGACTTGGCAACGTTGTTAGTTGCCTGGGCTGTTGCGTGGGAAGGGGTGAGCAATTCGGTCGTACTGGCGAAAAACCTGCAATTGATTGCGGCCGGACTCGGCCAGCAAGATCGGCGCGGCGCTACGAAACTGGCGCTGATGCGGGCTGCTGACGCCGGTCACGACGTCGCAGGAAGCATGTTTGCGTCAGACGGCTTTTTCCCATTTGCCTTCTCGGCAACCGGTTCGGCGTTGCTTGAAGCAACAGAGCTATTGTGTGATGCGGGCTGTTGTGGCGGCGTGGTCCCAGCCGACGGCAAACGTTGGCAGGAGGTTCGACAGTTTTTCTTCGCCAAGCAGATGATCGTCGCCGCGCTGGAGTCGCAGTATCGTGGCTTTGCCAAACACTAGCATTTCGTTTCTTTGACCTTAACCGCAGCAATTTTTTCAAAAGTTGTTCTGCGGTTTTTTATTTTTTGCGTTGACTTTTTGGCGATAATTTGGTAATTTTGGCAAAGCAATTTAGAAAGGTTTTCACGTGAAAAAGCCTTTCTAAAGAAACCGTGGAGGTACCTTACAATGGCGAAATTGCCGCCGAACGTGCAGTACATTGGCCCTGAGAGTTTGGGGCTACCATTGGCAACCGGTAAGGTGCGAAACACCTATGCCGTGCCTGGACATGACGATTTGCTGTTGCCGCTGGCAACCGACCGTCTTTCCATTTTCGACTTTGTGCTTAACGCACTGGTCAAAAACAAAGGCGAGATTTTAAACGCCATGAGTGTTTTTTGGCGCTTACGCCTGTTGGCTGATCGGTGTCCGCATGACCTAGTGGCGTGCGGCGCAGCGATTGATGATTTTTTGTTGCCCAGTCTGCGCGGCAACATTGAACTGCAAAAGCGCGCCGTTGTGGTGCGTAAACTCAAGATGGTTCCCCGCGAGATGATCGTGCGCGGATACCTGACCGGCTCTGGCTGGCCAAAGTATCAAGAGACCGGAGAGGTCTGTGGCCATAAGTTGCCGCCTGGGTTGCACGACGGTTCAAAGTTACCGTATCCGATTTTCACACCAACCAGCAAGGCGACAGTGGGACACGATGTTCACGTTGACGCCAACAGCGTGGTGGCGGAATTTGGTTTCGGTTACGAGCGGACCGTGCTACAACTGTACGGATTGGCACGCGACTTTTGCGCCGAACGTGGCATTCTTTTGGTTGATACCAAGTTTGAGATGGGCGAAGGCGTTGTCTTTGGCGACGAACTGTTGACGCCCGACTCCAGCCGATTTTGGTCGCGTGACGCCTGGCTTGCGGCCCAAGCCAAAGGCAAGGTGCCACCAGCGTTTGACAAGGAATTTGTCCGCACTTGGGGCAAGGGTCTTGGCATTGACAAACGCAATCCGGAAAATCCCGATGATGTTGATTGGGTGCACGCGCAAGTCGTTCCGCCAGAGATCTTGGCGACAACGACTCAGATTTACCGCTACATTTTCTGGCGCCTGACCGACAAGAAGCTGGAAGTGTTTCAGGCTGACGAGATGGGTATTGACGTTGACCAGCCCGAAATCAACGTCGACGTTGTCGTTGGCAGCGAAAGCGATTTGCCGCAGGTTACCAGCGCGGTTGAAGAGGTGCGGGAGCTGTCTGGTGCCGGACAAGTTCGGTTGCACGTGTGCAGCTGTCATCGCAACCCCGACATGCTGCGAATGTACATTGAACAGCTCAAGGATGTTGACGTCATCGTAGCCGGTGCTGGCAAAGCGGCGGCGCTACCGGGCGTTGTCAAGAGTTGGCTTGGCCATTTCGGCAAAGATCATATTCCTGTCATTGGCGTGGCGTTGGAGGGGTCTGACTATGCCGACAATGACGCGGCGGAACTGTCCATTGCTCAGTTGCCCGGCCAGCCGGTTGAACTTGACGCCGAAGGCAGGGTTTATTTTGGGGCGCAAGGGATGCGTCGGGCGCTCAAGGCGGCGGTGGAGGATGAATTCCTGCCGCGTAAGATTTCGCCCAAGGAGGCAAAGTTCAATATCGGTGCGTGAAGCATCGTTATCGTTACCGGCCAGATTGATACATGGGTATCGCTGGCCGTTTTTATTTGACTTTCGCTTTATTTTTAGCCTAAGATAATCCCATGGACCTTAACCGTGGAGGAGGCCACCATGATGCCAGAAGAAAGTTACCGTCTGGTGCGTCTAGTTTGTGTGATGAACACAAACCAAGGCCCGGCCTTAATGCTTTCTGACGAGCAGTCGGACCAGTCTTTTTTGATCATGATTTTGGTGCAAGACGCGGACATGATCAGCCAGATATTATCTTTGCGTGAGCAAGGCGTCACGTTGCCGGTGCCAACAACCTATGAACTCTTTGAGTTAATGCTTGAAAAATTTGACGCGCGGGTTTCTTCCGTGCGCATTACGGGCATTACTCCGGAGGGCAGGTTTTGCGCCGAGCTGGACATGTATCGTGGTGACGATTACTATCCGACAACAGCGCGCGTGTCTGACGCAATTGGCTTGGCCGTAGCGTTTGATGTGCCCATTCTGGCGGCGGAAGAAGTATTCGATCGAGTGAACATTATTAGGTTTGAAGTGATTGATCACGCCGAACCTGACGACGGTATTGCTGGATTGCCCGATGGCGGGTTGTCGCCAGCTTCTTTGGACGGGTCAAGCGTATTGCAGACGCTTGACGATGCTAATCGCGACGGACATTTGAATTGAAGGGTTAGAAGCTAACCCTTTTTTATTTGGTTGACTTTTGAATGGTAGTGAAGGTATTATTAATATTGTATGGAGGATAAAAAATTGGGATATTTAAAAACAGCAATGCTTTTGGTGTTTTCTTTTTTTATTTTAACCGGCTGCGGTGTGGTTGTTGAAATGTCAAAAACAATTACTCAAAAAACGCAGATTGAGCAGCTTAAGCAATCTCAAAAAACCGCCGCGATTATCAACTGTCAGGAGCTGTGTCAGGATAAACTTTCCACTAACGGTATTGAGGCTGATGACAGCCCCTGTTTAAGCAATCAGATTATTGAAGACTGGGTATGTGATATTGCCCATTCGCCGCGTCAAGAAATTGATAATCTGCCGGAAAATCAATGCGAGGCTTTTCGTACGGGGCAGGCGCATCACTTTGTTGAACTTGACGGCAATTGTAATGTAATCAAAGTGTACTAATATTTAGTTATTAGTAAATAAAAAAACGAACTAATTTTTTGATCAGCTCGTTTTTTATTTTATCTTAAACCTCAACACCAAAAATGATTTTGACAATCCAGCCGACGCCAAAAGAAAGCGAGGCAATACCAAGACTGATAAT
This sequence comes from Candidatus Buchananbacteria bacterium, assembly GCA_013359225.1. Classification (NCBI taxonomy): domain Bacteria; phylum Candidatus Buchananiibacteriota; species Candidatus Buchananbacteria bacterium. Next base: position 35,231 of record JABWCG010000005.1, read on the forward strand.
AGTCATTTCTAAAAATCTTTTTTTGAATGGCAGGTTTTGGGCGATGGAAGTATAAAAAGTAAAAAGCAAAATGACGATAATAGCATTAAAAATAGTCCAGACTAGCGACAGATAAATGTTCTTGACGATTAAATATGGAGCGATCAAAAATAATACGGTGATAACGTAGGTAATGCCGGTATAAATTGACGCTCGAAGCGGCTCTTTGCCGTCATTTTCTGATTTGGTTGATAAATATTCAGAAGCGGCCATAGAAAATGAAGCGGCGATACCAGTGATAAGACCAGTGACGGCAATAAGTTGAGCGTTTTGCAGGGCAAAGGTTAAACCGGCCAGCGCGCCAGTTAGTTCAACAAGCGCATCGTTTAAACCAAGAACAATTGAGCCGACATATTTTAATCTTTCCTCATTTAAAAGATTGATGAGTGCACCTTCGTGTCGGTGTTCGTCTTTGATGACTTGATTTGCTTCCGGTAACACCTGAGCAATTTCTTGGTAGAGTTTTTGGGCTGATTTTTCACCCTTTTCCATGAGGCGGATACCAAACGTAATGCCAAGTATCCGTGAAATAATATAATATTTAAGAATGTTAAACCGGCTGGGGCCGACTTTGACGCCAGAATACTGTTCCCAAAAGTGATAATGTCCAAGCTCGTCTTCGGCAATTTCTGCCAGAATTCTTTCATTGCCATTTTGTTTAATTTTTTGAGATAATTTGCGGTAGACGTAATACTCAGTGATCTCGTTTTTCTGGGCTTTTAAAATAAGTTTTTTAGTCTGTTGGTCAATCATACATTATAGGCTTAGTTGATAAGTATTTTCTAATAACATGGCAACGGTTAATGGGCCAACGCCGCCAGGCACGGGGGTAAGCCAGGAGGCAACTTCAACAACATCTTTAGCAACATCACCTTTCCAGGTATTTTTGCCAACAAGTGTGGTCCCAAGATCAATAACGATGGCACCGGGCTTGACCATTGATTTATTAATAAGTCCGGGTTGTCCGACAATAGAAATTAAAATATCGGCTTGCACGGTCTCTTGCGATAAATTGGCATCCGGTGTGACAATCCTTGTTTTTAGGCCGAGAGCAGAGAGATTTTTTTTAAGCGGCTGAGAAAAAATTGGATTTTTTGCCAGCACTACCGCCTGTTTATTTTGTAGGCTTTCTTTTGTTTCTCGTAAAACAAGATCAATAGCTTTAATTAATGGTGAATTAACTGCCGCCTGGTCTAAATTTTTGGGGTGAAAGCCGTCAACATCTTTTTGGGGACTGATTCGGTTGATGATTGTTTGGGTATTAAATTTTTTTGGAATTGGTACCTGAATGATAATCGCATCAATTTCCGGATCCTTGTTAAGCCAATCAATCATTTCAAGAATTTCAGCTTCGGTAATGTTTGGGTAAAACTCACCACCACAAAAATAACCATGAAAATTGATGCCAACTTTTTGGCAGGCTAATTTCTTTTTTTCAACGTAGCGCCGGGAAGCCGGATCATCACCAATTAAAATCACCGCCAAACCGGGGTGGTGTTTTGATTGGCTGATTTTATTTTTTAGTTCCAGTAGTAGTTCCTGGCTGATTTTGTCGCCGTCGATTAATTGGGCGGTTTTTTTTGACATGGCAGTTTACATCCCTTCGTAAATCGGAAATTGCTTAACCAGTTCGGCGACAGTTGCTTTTAGCTCAGCGTGAATATTAGTATCTTTAATATTCTTTAACTGTTTGGCAATAATGGTGCCGATAATTTTCATTTCTGACTCCTTCATGCCACGGGTGGTGAGCGCCGGAGTACCAAGACGGATACCCGTTGGTTCAAAAGCTGAACCGGGGTCGTAGGGGATGGTGTTACGATTAGTGTAAATGCCGCCATCGGCTAAAACTTCGGATGCAGTTCGGCCGGTAATCTTTAGCGGGTTACAATCAATTAACATAAGATGGATATCAGTGCCGCCGGAAACCAAACGAATACCTTCGTTGAGCAGGGCATTTGCCAACGCTTTGGCATTTTTAACAATTTGGTTGCCGTATTGTTTAAATTCCGGTTTTAGAGCTTCATTAAAGCAGACTGCTTTGGCGGCAATAACGTGTTCGAGTGGCCCACCCTGCATGCCGGGGAAAATTGCTTTATCAATGTCTTTGGCAAATTTTTCTTTGCTTAAAATGACGGCGCTGCGCGGACCACGCAATGTTTTATGTGTTGTGGTCATGACAAAATCAGCATGCGGAAATGGTTGAGGGTGATCGCCGGAAATGCATAAACCGACAAAATGAGAAATGTCGGCTAAAAGCAGGGCGCCAACTTCGTCGGCAATGTCTTTCCAAATTTTAAAATCAAAAATTCTCGGGTAAGCCGTGGCGCCGGTGACGATTAATTTTGGTTTTTCTTTTTTAGCCATGGCACGTACCTGATCATAATCAATCATTTCAGTTTTTTGGCTAACGCCATATTGGACAAAATGATAGAGCTGGCCCGACAGATTAACCGGGTGGCCGTGTGTTAAGTGTCCACCCTGATCAAGTTTCATACCCATAACGGTATCGCCTGGCTTGAGTGTTGCTAGATAAATTGCCAGGTTAGCCGGACTGCCGGCATTCGGCTGAACATTGGCATGTTCGGCGTTAAACAATTTTTTAGCGCGGCTGATTGCTAAGTCTTCAACTTGATCAATATATTGGTTGCCGGTGTAATAGCGTTTGTGTGGGTAGCCCTCGGCATACTTATTTGATAGAGTGCTGGCCATTGCTTCCAGGACGGCAATGGAGGCGTGGTTCTCGGAAGGAATCATCGCCAGACCGTCTTGCTGACGCTTGGTTTCTTGATTGATTAGGTCGAAAATTTCAGGATCTTGTTGTGCTAAGTGTTCGTATTTCATAGAGGTAGTATTTATTTAAGCTTATCAAATAAAAAACCGCCTGTAAATTTAGCTAAAAGTAGCTTGGTCTAAAACAAGGCGGTTTGAAAGTTATTTGAATTCCAGAGACTCAAAAATCATGTTTTTATCTTAGCAATTTTAAATTATTATAGCAAATCATCTGGACCCCCTACCGGGTTTTCTTCATCCACTACCACTGGCTGGGGTTCGGGTTCTGCGACTTCTTCTTCCTGTTGTACCACCTCGTCAGTTGGGTATTCGCAGGTACCGTCATCATTCGTAGCGTCTTGGCTGTAGTTAGTGGCAGTTTGATCCGTACAGCCA